>JBCCUY010000032.1:0-17066 GCA_039196145.1 Bacteroidota bacterium | reverse complement strand
GCTATCGCTGTTTTTGCCAGAACCAACTTGATGGAGACTGTTGAGGATAGACCCTATTCTGAAATTCCATCTTGGTTCACCAAATGGGAGGATACTGGCCTTATTGCTTGGACGGATAAAAATAGTGATGGAAAAATCCAATACCTTCCTGGAACCGCTATCGAGGGGAAAAAACCACTTTTTGAAGTCGGGCGGGGAGCCTCGGGAGAACGTTTGATTTCAAACGCAAGTAGTTCCTCCAACGAACTCTATGTGGACCGCGACATTACCGTATTGGCGAATCCTGAGATTGCTGGACTGCCCAACTGGATCATTGCATTGGTAGCCGCAGGTGGATTGGCTGCGGCATTATCCACGGCTGCAGGCCTGTTGTTGGTAATTTCCACTTCCATCTCCCATGATTTGATCAAGAAACAATTTGCCAAGGATATTTCCGATAAAAAAGAGTTGCTTATTGCCAGACTTTCGGCTGTTTTGGCGGTTATCGTTGCCGGCTATTTCGGAATCAACCCACCTGGTTTTGTAGCTTCCGTGGTGGCATTGGCTTTCGGTTTGGCAGCCTCGTCATTCTTTCCAGCCATTGTCATGGGCATTTTTAGCAAACGCATGAATAGGGAAGGGGCCATAACCGGGATGATCGCAGGTCTTGGCATCACCACCTATTATATTGCACGTTTCAAATTGGGCTGGATTGGAAATCCAGAGACCAGTGGTGCAGAGCATTGGTGGTTTGGCATTTCCCCGGAAGGGTTTGGGACCTTGGGTATGTTGGTGAATTTTGCAGTGGCTCTTGCCATTTCCTCATTTACTCCAAAACCACCGGAATCGGTCCAACAAATTGTGGAGGATATACGTATTCCTAGCGGTGCGGGCGAAGCGATAGATCATTAGAACCCATCAACCTTTGGTCAATGGGTCCCTTCAAAATTTAGTTTCTTCCGGCCATAACACCCCCATCGATATCCCAAATGGCTCCGGTGACCCAGGAGCTTTGGTCTGTCAACAAAAAGTGTATGGTGTGGGCAATATCGGTTGCACGCCCAACCCGTCCAATGGGATGGAAATCATTAAACCCTTGCAATGTCTCTTCAATCTTATCCTGCTCAATAAAGGCTCCATAAATGGGAGTAACCACTACAGCGGGTGATACTGCGTTCACTCGGATGTTGTGCTCAGCTAATTCCATGGCCAAATGCTGCGTTAAGGCATGCAGACCCGCCTTGGCCATGGAATAGGCTGATGATGGTGTGGCTTTGATGGCCTGTTTGGCCCACATAGAACCTATATTTACTATGGAACCACCACCGTTAGCGGCCAAAATCTTCCCAGCAGCCTGCGTAATGAAGAAGAAAGCCTTGTTGAAGTTATGATAGGTATCGTAATCAGCTTCTTCATGCTCCAAAAATGGTCTTGGGCTGAAATAACCTGCAGCGTTGACCACATATTTTAGATTCGGAGCTTCTGTCTTAAGTTCTTGGTTAAATAGGGTAACCGCACCAAAATCGTTAAGATCTAGGGTGATGGTTTTGACCTTACCGTGTACTGCCAGCTCTCTAGAGGCGCTGGCAAAGTTGTTCTCATTTCTTCCTATAATGATGACTTCCACGCCATCTTGAAGTAAAAGTTCTGCGGTGGCCTTTCCCATTCCGGTCGTGCCACCAACTATCAATGCTTGTTTAGACATTCGTATTTGTTTTTGATGCTACAAAGTTCCGTCCCATTTAAAATAAAAAATGGTAATACTCCGACCAGTTCTGGTAAATTAGCGCAGTCTTTTCTGAAATTCTTTTGGGGTGATACCCGTTCCTTGTTTAAAGTACTTGGTGAAATAGGTGGGGTCCTCAAAGCCAAGGGCGTAGGCGGTCTCCTTGATACTGGTTTTTTGGTTGGAAAGGATACGTTTGGCCTCCAGCAGTTTGGTTTCCTTTATGATTTGGCCTGGAGTCCCAAGAAGAAATTTTTTGGATATTCGGGTAAGTGTTTTTGGGTTAGTTCCAAGATTATCAGCGTATGATTCGATAGAGTTGAAAGTGCCTACTTGTTCTTGAATCAATCTTTTAAACTGTGCAGCTAATTTGTAATCAGCGCTTGCATCCAAGTCCACCTTATCTTCTTTTGCCCTTAAACGTTCTACTTGATATAGGATGGTCTGGAAATGGTGAAACACCTGCTCCTTATAGTTATCTTCCCGTGCAATGATTTCAGACTCAATGTAAGAGCTTATAAGCCCCAATTTTTGCACCTCGGAAGATGAAAGATTCACGTACCTACTTCCAATTTCATTGAAAATGGTGGTAGAAAAACGCAGCAATTGTTTTGGTCCATGCAGATTGATGAACTCTTCGTTAAAGTGAAACAAAAGACCAGTATTGGGCGAATCGGGACAGAAGTAATGAATTTGATTTTTATTGACAAAAAAGACCGAGTTGGCACCGTGTTCGACTACTTCAAAATCCACATAATGGCGCCCTTTTTCCTTGAACCAAATAAGTTGGTAAAAGCTATGTCTATGTGGTACTGTGGCATGCTCCCAATTCTTGTCAAGGTAATTTTTGGCATGGTTTACCTCAAAATGAAGCTTGGAAGGGTCGTTTTTATGAAGATCGTATCTTTTAATCTTGGTCATTCGTCTATGCTCCGTAGTAGGTCGAAGTTACGCAAAACCCTTACGTCGATAAATACTGAATCCCTATTAAATAGATGGGTTTTTTACTATTTTTAGAGTTCACAAAATTTTCAACTAACCCATGAGCAACTACCACATTAAACATTTGGAAGAATATTTTCAGGTCTATAGGAAATCCGTCCGGAATCCAGAAGGATTTTGGGAGGAGGTGGCCGAGGAACATTTTGTGTGGCGGAAAAAATGGAATTCCGTTCTTGAATGGGATTTCTCCAAGCCAGAGATCAAATGGTTTGATGGAGCTCAACTGAATATCACAGATAATTGTATTGATCGGCACCTAAGAATTCGTGGGGATAAAACAGCCATCCTATTTGAACCCAATAATCCTGATGAGGAAGCACAGCACATTACCTATCGACAGTTGCATGAAAGGGTGTGTCGATTTGCCAACGTATTAAAAGACCAAGGCGTTCGAAAAGGGGATAGGGTGGTGATTTATTTACCCATGATTCCGGAATTGGCAATTTCCTTGCTGGCATGTGCTCGTATTGGCGCAATCCATTCCGTAGTTTTTGCTGGTTTTTCTTCAACAGCATTGGCAACACGAATAAATGATTGTGAAGCAAAAATGGTCTTGACTTCCGATGGTTCCTACCGTGGCGCAAAAACCATTGATCTTAAAGGTATTGTGGATGAAGCCCTGACCCAATGTCCGGGAGTGGAGACGGTTTTGGTGACCGAGCGTACTGGGTCCAAGATCCATATGGAAAAAGGTCGGGATAAGTGGTTGGCCCCACTTTTGGAGAAAGCGTATTCCGATTGTGTTCCGGAAATTATGGATGCCGAAGACCCACTTTTTATTCTTTATACCTCTGGGTCCACGGGAAGGCCCAAGGGAATGATGCATACCACCGGAGGTTATATGGTGTATACCGCTTATACCTTTAAAAACGTATTTCAATATAGGGAAGAGGATGTGTATTGGTGTACGGCTGATATCGGATGGATTACAGGACACTCTTATATCGTCTATGGACCCTTGGCCAACGGAGCTACCACGGTAATGTTCGAAGGTGTTCCATCATACCCGGATTTTGGTCGCTTTTGGGAGATTGTACAAAAACATAAGGTGACCCAATTTTATACTGCTCCAACCGCGATTCGCGCATTGGCAAAGGAAAATTTGGATTTTGTTACACAATACGACCTGTCAAGTCTTAAGGTACTCGGAACCGTTGGCGAACCAATTAACGAGGAGGCCTGGCACTGGTACAATGATCATGTTGGGGAGAAGAAATGCCCTATCGTGGATACATGGTGGCAGACAGAAACAGGAGGTGTACTTATTTCGCCGATTCCGTTTTCAACTCCAACGAAACCTACCTATGCCACCTTACCAATGCCAGGAGTTCAGCCCGCACTTATGGATGAGCATGGAAAGGAAATCAAAGGAAACCAGGTGGATGGACGTTTGTGTATAAAATTCCCATGGCCTTCCATTGCTAGATCTATATGGGGTGATCATCAGCGGTACAAGGACACCTATTTTTCCGCTTTTGAAGGCAAATATTTTACAGGTGATGGCGCGCTGCGCGATGAGGTGGGATACTATCGAATCACGGGTAGAGTAGATGATGTTATCATAGTTTCTGGGCACAATCTCGGAACGGCTCCAATAGAAGACGCCATCAACGAGCATCCAGCTGTGGCAGAATCCGCCATTGTAGGTTTTCCACATGATATAAAGGGAAATGCGCTCTATGGCTATGTAATTTTGAAGGAAACCGGAGAATCTAGGGATAGGGACAATCTAAAAAAGGAAATCAACCAAATGATCACGGAACATATTGGACCAATTGCCAAGTTGGATAAGATTCAATTTGTTCCAGGTTTGCCCAAAACAAGAAGCGGCAAGATTATGCGCCGAATTCTGCGTAAGATTGCCTCAAAAGACACAGGTAATCTTGGTGACATCTCCACGCTTTTGAATCCTGAAGTGGTCGAAAAAATAATGGATGAGGCCTTGTAAAAAATCTAGTTCTTATTCTTGTAACAGGCTGGAGGCGCTAAAAACAACCTTACAAAAAATGAATGTCTTGAGAGTTTTGGCGGCTATGGTCCTTATAATCCACTTTTCCGGAGAGATCAATGCGCAAGACCCTATATTTCAATTGGATTTTGATGACCATAATTTTGAGGAGACCATTGTTGCTAAAGAAGATGCGATTTACATGGCGGATTTGTTACAATCCAAGTATACTAAGGGGATATCTGGTAGAGCCTTGGACCTTTCTGCCAATGCAGCCCTAAGAAGGCCGGTTGTATTAGAAAAGAATACGTTTGCATTTTCTGATAAACAGTCTTTTTCCATTTTACTATGGGTTAAAACCTTACCCGATGCTATGATGGGTAGCCCCATTATGGGGAACAAAAAGGACAACGACCCTGAGGCAAAAGGATGGCAGCTCTACACCCAAGATAATGGGGCCTGGGCGTTGGACTTGAATGATGGCAAAAGTCAATATACATATAGACCAACCGCAGGCAGACAAGGAGTCAATAATGGAGAATGGCATCAGATTGCGTTTACGGTCAATCAAGACAAAGAAGAAGTATGGATGTATTTTAATGGGAAAAATGTCGCCATATATAACACTCCTGGGATTGGGGGTTTTCATACTGACTTAAGAACTGTTATTGGAGGTTCTGATGAAAAATGGGAATATGGATCCTATGCCCAATGGAATGCCTTTAATGGTTTTGTGGATGAAGTGAAGATTTGGGATAGAGTTGTAAGTTCCGAAGAAATCCGTGATCTATATACCGAATTTTATTCTTTCAACGAAGAACCTGAGGAACAAATCAAACCACAACATTTGAAGGTTTTGGCGTGGAATATATGGCATGGAGGACATAGATATGGTGAAGCTGTTGGTGTACAGCGGGTAATAGAAACTATAAAAGCAACCAATGCGGATATTATTGGTTTAATTGAGACTTATGGATCAGGTGAAATTATAGCGGATGCTTTGGGCTATCACTTCTATTTGATCAGTTCCAACCTGTCCATCATGAGCAAATATCCAATAACAAGCACGATTACTGCCTTTAAACCCTTCAATTTTGGAGGAGCAAAACTTCAGATAGGAAAAAACAGAGACCTCATCTTTTTTGATACTTGGTTGCACTATCTCCCAGATTATGGACAGGAGGTTGTGGAAGGAAAGAAATCGCCAAAACAGTTGATTGCTGATGAAGGAAAAACTCGCCACGCCGAGGTAAAGTCCATACTTATGGAAATTGCACCCTATCTCAAAAAATCCAATGAGGCACCAATTATTATGTCTGGAGACTTTAATGTGGGCTCTCATTTGGATTGGATCGGGGAAACCAAAGGGATACATTACCAGAAGATAGTAAAATGGCCCGTGAGTATGGAAATGGCCGATGCCGGATTCATCGATAGTTATAGGGAATTATACATTGATCCATTGCTTGACCCTGGTTTCACATGGACTCCAAGAGCGGCAACTTCATCAGATAACTACGGATTGCGGGATAGAATCGATTACATCTATTACCAGGGTGAAGCGCTTAGCGCAATTGAATCCAAAGTAGTGGATTACCATCCCATCATGTTTCCCTCTGATCACGCAGGGGTCTTGACCGTTTTCCGAATAGATTAAAATGAAGGGAAGCACCCAAAGTCGCCAAAGTTGGAGTTTGGTGTAAGGCAAGGCTATAAAATACAGACCAAGGGATACAAACCATCATATCATGAAAAATAGTATCTCTTGGATTCTTCGGTTGGCGGCGGCCATAATCTTGTTGCAGACCCTATTCTTTAAGTTTACCGGCGCCACGGAAAGTATTTACATTTTTGAACAAGTTGGTATGGAGCCTTGGGGGCGCTATGGAAGTGGAATAGTGGAGTTAGTGGCGAGTGTTTTGCTTTTATGGCCCAGAACTGTAGGTTTAGGTGCACTTTTGGGCATTGGGGTTATTTCTGGGGCAATCTTCTTCCACCTCACCAGTTTAGGGATTGAAGTCCAAGGCGATGGGGGATTATTATTCTATCTGGCCTTAGTGGTTTTTGTGTGTTGTGCTGTTCTTTTAAAGTTGTACTGGACACAGGTGAAACAGGTGTTTCCTTTCTTTTCAAAATAGCTGGTTGGCGGCTAGATCCAATATCCTAAAACCTCGTTAAAACCTTCATTTTCTTAAGCTGGCTTAAGTATAAATTCCGCATTGAGGAGTAGCTTTGTACTACGTTTCATTTAAACAAAGCGAAATTGGCAGATAAGCATACCATTGTTATTGTAGGAGGGGGATTTGCAGGCTTGGAATTCATTAAAAACATGCGTGATTCTCCAAGATTTAATCTCATTTTGGTGGATTCCAACAACTACAACTTCTTCCCACCCCTGATTTATCAAGTATCTACCGGTTTTATGGAACCATCGGCCATTAGTTATCCATTTCGGAAGATTCTAAGAGGGAAGAAAAATGCGCGTTTTAGGTTAGGGGAGTTAAAACGGGTAATTCCAAAGGAAAATAAGATTGTTTTGGACAATGGGGAATTGAACTACGATACCCTGGTCATGGCCACAGGTACCGAAACCAATTTTTTTGGCAACGCCAACATTGAAAAATACAGCTTGCCCATGAAGACCATAAGTGATGCGCTTTCACTTAGAAATGTCATCTTTACAAGACTGGATAGAGCTACAAGACTATCGGACAGTATGGAGCGGAAGCGTTTGCTCACCTTTGTTATTGCCGGAGCTGGCCCCACGGGCGTGGAACTTTCAGGGATTTTTGCAGAAATGCGGGATCATATCCTCCAAAAAGATTATCCAGAGCTAAAAAAAGAAGACCTTGGGGAAATTTATTTGCTGGACGGTCAAGATGCCGTATTGGCCGCAATGTCCTCAAAATCCCAGACCTATACCTACAAAAAACTGCAAGAACTTGGGGTGAAAATCAAATTGAACACTTTGGTGACCGATTTTGTGGAAGAAACGGTACATCTTTCCGATGGGAACACCATTGCAGCCAAAAACCTGATATGGGCAGCAGGTGTATCCGCAAAAGTCTTTGACGGGTTTGACGAAACTAGTTATGGAAAGGGCAGGAGACTGAAGACCAATGCTTATAATCTGGTGGATGGATGTACCAATATTTATGCCTTGGGAGATTGCGCCCTTTTGGATGGGGACAAGGAATATCCGGATGGACATCCGCAATTGGCCCAGCCAGCTTTACAACAGGCTAAGAATTTGGCAAGTAACCTATTGTCAGCAAATGACACTTGGAAACCATTCACCTATAAAAATAAAGGCTCTCTAGCCATAATTGGGCGTAACAAGGCTGTAATGGATCCCCCCAAGGAACGTTTTTTTGTTAAGGGCTTTGTAGCATGGCTGATATGGATTTTTGTACATATTATGGGCCTTGTAAATTTTAAGAACAAGGTACGCACTTTGTACAACTGGATTGGTTACTACCTATACAAGGACCAGTATTTTAGAATGATCATTAAACCTAGGGAGCGGGTTTAAACCTCTGTTTTTAAATCATTTTCAAGGGTATTCAATAGACTTTGTTAGGCGAATGTCTGGAAATTCCAGAGAATGGATACTTGAGATAACAAGAACTTCTTCGAATGTTGTCTTTGATACTAAGAAAGAGATTGGTTTAAGGTCAGTCTTCCCAATTCATTCAGGAAATATAAGATTCACAAGGCCATTGATAGCGCTCTATTTGGACTTGGTGAAAATCCCCAGAATTTTTAAGGATTTCGTGCAATCTGTTTTCAATGGAAGACGCTATTTTACGTTAATAATTATAAATCAGATTTGCTAACTCAATACCTCGCTAAATGACTAGATATTTTAGCCTTAAAGGCTTAATTCCAATTTGGATAATGTTTTTTTTTCTTTCTTGTGAGACGGAATCGATTCAAGCAGATGCTGATATGGAGGTGTTCGACCCGATTCAACTTACTGATCAAGAACTTATTCAAAAGAACTTTAATCTTGACTCTTTTGATGATTCCATTGGAATTACACCAAGTAATCTGAATGTTATATGGAATGACTTTGAAGCTATCAATTTAGAAGGAAGGGTTTGGTTTGAGTACCAAGTCGATGAGCTGATAAAACCCGATTTAGAGGAAGGTAATATTACGAATATTAATTATACATTATTGGTAACTCTATTCAACCAGAAACCATCATATTGGATTATCAAAATGGAATCTCATAATGGGGAAGAACAAAGGTCTTATTTTGAACTAGGGGACCATATTTTTACTGGAATGACTTATTTAATTGACGTGAACGGTACGATAAGTATGGCTAGATATTATGAGAAAGGAAAGGCCTTCAGCGGAATATCGGATAAGGATAATATTTTGCAATTACCAGCACCTATAGCTGCTCGCAGGTGCGATGCCAAAATTACTGCGAGAGGCTGCACGAGTACAAATGGTTGTACCCCGCCAACCGCTGGTAGTGGTGGATGTAAAAACGGCGGCGGGCGTTATGAATGGGGCGTGATTGGTCACACCTTTACGGATTGGTATTATGATCGAAATGCGGATGGCAGAGGTCAGCCAAGCGAATATTATGATACTACCAGACAAGAGGTTCGCGGTTACGTTTGGGTGCCCAGTGGAGGCTCAGGACCTGCTCCACAGAACAGCTGGAGTTATATGGGCCTGGACGGTAATGGACATACCAGAAGTATTCCCAAACCTTCCGTTCAACCCAAAAGAGTAATTAAGCACTCCAGTTTGGCGGCTTATCCTTGTGTAGGGAAAATTCTCGGCGAATTAGCAAAGGGTGATTTTAAAAGTTTAAGACTTAATAAACTAGGTCAATTAGAAGGTGGCAAAAACTTGTCTAAAACTATTTTGGATCTTTTTCAAAAAAGCGCTAACTACCATCTTAACATAAAGGTGGGAACGTTGTCCAACGCAAATGGTTCCACTAGAATAGTTCGCAATTCGCCTTCAAGAGGGCAGATTACTTTTGATATTACTTTGGATAAAAGATTTGTCAAAAATGGTACTAGGCTTGTAATTGCCCGTACACTTATACATGAATCCTTGCATGCCTATCTTAGCTATATGTATCAAAATATGCCGACTGCCTCTTTTCCTACACTTTTGGGACAATATTTGAGTAGTAATGGATACAACAATAACGCCGCTCAGCATAGATTAATGACAGAATTTACGGATGCCATAGGTTATTCTCTTAGAGCTTGGGACAATAACAAATTGAGTTTACAATATTATAAAGATCTTGGTTGGTCAGGGGATATGCTTAAAACTAATGAGTTTAAAGCCTTGAGTTCTTCAAGGCAAGCTGCAATAAGAAATGCGAACATCGCGGAGGGAAGCGCAGCGCAAAATGCAAGCAGTAAAGCCAAGGGTATTAAGTGTAAATAGAAATACAATGAAGAAGTATGTTTTTTTTAAATTATTGTTAATCCTTTCACTATTGGGCTGTAAAACCGGGATTAATACTGCTCAACAAGAAAATAAGATTGATTATCAAGTTATAAATGCGTTTGTCTTTTTGAGAAAAATCAACGTGATTGAAAAAGAAACCTTCAAACCAAAGGCTAACGATTCGTTGCTATACCGGCTGATTTCTCCAAATGGCTTTGAACTCTTGTATTATAACTTAAACGAAAACCAGAAAGACATTGATTTTAAATCAATTTTCGCACTAGAGGATTACAATTCTATCAGAAGTGGTTTTAAACAATCAGAGGTGATGGAATTGAACAAGGAAAGGTTGTTGGGAAGTGTTTCTTTGGTGCGCAATTTAGGCGATAAACTAAATGCAAGAAAAATTACATTACCCGTGATTACGAAAGATAAGATGTATGCATTTATGTATTCTGAAAGCCAGTCAGATGGTGATTTGTTTTGTATGAAAAAGGAAAATGGTAAGTGGGTGCCTTTTGTTGTATTTCCTTTATGGACATCTGATTGATTCCGACCTAAGTTTTCATGTATAAAAGGCAATGTTCAAAGCATTTCATTAATCCAGAATCAACCCCATTCCGTCCAAGAATATTCTTATCGAATCATAGGTTACTTACTGAAATTTAAAATTATAGGTCAACGAAATCAATGGACTGTTCAACAATGCGATTTCGTATGCCCCCAAAGGACTGCCACGAAAGATTTCGGAGTTTTCGGCAAAATCTATACGTTGGGTATAGTAGGTATTTATAGGGTTTCTTCTCCCGTAAACGTTGTAGATGGTAAAGGTCCAATCATTTTGCCAGCGTTTGTTTTTCTTGCTTTTACTAAAGTGGACGTTCCAGGAAAAGTCTAATCGATGGTACAAGGGAAGCCTTGCATTGTTTCGCTCTAAAAAAATTGGTACAGTTATACCGTCAACGTCCACGGTGGCATTGGGTGCTGTAAAAGGCCTACCTGTTTGCGCTGTAAAATTAAAACTTACCGTGTTGTACTTATCTTTTTCAAAATTGATGGTTCCATTAAAAACATGGGGCCTATCAAAGTCGGAAGCAAACCAATTATTATTGTTGATACGATCCGCCACTCGCTCGTTCACGGATCGCAACAAACTTCTGGACCACGTATAATTGAACCATCCATTTACATTTCCGGTAGGCTTTCTAAAACTAAGTTCAACTCCGTAAGCCTGACCCTCACCTTGAACGATATCCTGCTCTACAAACTCTTCGAGGAAAAAATCTGCACCGGGTTTATACGTGAGCACATTTTTAGTATCCCGGTAATACCCTTCCAATCCCAACTCGATAGAATTACCGTCAAGATTTTGATATATACCAAGACCATAGGTGTCGCCTGTTTGTGGTTTTATATTGGGGTCGGACACCTTCCATCTAGATGTCGGTAATGGCGTGGTACTGTTATAAATGTTTTGGAGGTATTGGTTCACCCTTGCATAGCTTGCCTTTAGTGAAGTGTTTTCATCTAAAGCAAATGAAACTCCCAATCGTGGTTCCAGACCGGTATAAGTTTTGACGGCATCGCCCTTCCCAAAAACCTCCCTGTTGGTAATGGAGCCATCTATGTCATCAAAAGTGGCAAGGGTATAGGGGCCAACCAAGGTAAAATGATTGTATCGTAAACCTCCGGAAAGTGAAAGTGACGGAATAGGTGTCCAATTAAGATTGGCATATCCAGAAAGTTCATAGCTTGTTTCATCACTCAGCGTAACCGAAGTTATATCGGTGGCAGTGCCAGGGTCCAAACTCCCGGGTGAGATTTTATAGCGATTGCCCTGCACTCCGATGTAGTAGTCCCAATTATCATTGACCTGCTTGGAAAACTCTGAAATAAGACTGAGATAGTTGATTACTGATTCAAACTCGATTTCATTCTCGCTATCAATCTCTGGGAAAATGATTTTTGGGGTATAATCACTGCCCAATAAAATTGTTTTAAGATTGGCGTTTTCCGAAAAAGAATGTGTCCACTTTAGGGTCCCGTTCAAGATGCCGAAATCGTATTGGTTGGTTTCGGAACTCACATTTTCTATTTGGGAAATAAGGTCCAGCTGATAAAAATCCTTACTATAAAAACCGGTAAACGAGACTTGATCATCTTCCGTTGGGAGGTAAATCAATTTAACGGTCCCATCGGCAAATCTCGCTTTGGTATTTTTCAAACGCTCCGAAAAAATTGGGAGTAAAAAATCCGTGAATCCTCCCCGCACGCCAGCATAGAGCATTAGTTTATCCTTAACCAAAGGGGTTTCAACGGATAGTCTACTAGACAAAAGTCCGACCCCACCGGATAACTTGAATTTGTTCACATAGGGATTCTTCACTTTAACATCCAAAACCGAAGCTATCCGTCCTCCGTAGCGCGATGGAATATTGGCCCGGTAAAGATCAACGTTGGATACTGCCTCTGGTGTGAAAACAGAAATAAGCCCAAATAGGTGGGTAGGATTAAAAATGGGAGCATATTCATAAAGTAATAGGTTCTGGTCCAACGACCCACCACGCACGGACAATCCATTGCTGACGTCGCCTGCATTATTGACCCCTGCAACCAGAGTCATACTCCTCAGTACATCAAATTCGCCCAAAGCCATGGGTAGTTTTTTTAGTTCCGGAGCTTTCAGCTGCACTACTCCCATTTGTGGAGATTCTATATTGTCATTAACCTTTTTTGCCTTCACCACAACCTCGGAAAGTTGTTGTTCTTGCTCGGATAAGGCGATTTCCAATAACACACCACGATTCAGAACTATCCGTTGTCTATATTGTTCATATCCAATGTTACTGACCGTTATAGTGTATGTGTTTTCGGAAAGCTCAAGGGCTAGGTTCCCATTTTCGTCCGTGATTCCACCGCAAGAGCATGGGGTAATGGAAATCTGCGCATTTTCAATTCCTTGCGCAGTTTGTTCATCCGTAATCCGAAACGAAAGTTTATAGGTCTTGGTTTGTGCGGTGATATGACCGCCGATGGAAACAATTAGAAACAGATATATAGGCAGGATTTTTTTCACTTAAGATTTTTCTTGGTTTTATTGCTCCCAAGCTTCGGGTTCCATCGCTGTCTGAAAACGTGTTTCTGAACAGCTGGTACTGGTTACAATGGGTATGTTACAAGGTGGCGCACTGCCAATACATTGCGCCGGATCGCATAATATTTCGCATGATTCCAACTGAAGAAAATCACTGAATTCAACCGGAGGTTCTTCAATTGCTTCTCTCCTAATAAAGATAGACCTGGTGGAGCTTGCGGCAGCTGTAAACCTTCCCAGAACAAATTCATCTTTGTCTTGGGTATTGGACATATTGCCCACCAAGGCCGCGGGAGGTGGTGCGTTAAGCCCACCGTTGTTATCGACTATATCTTTGAGCACCCTATAATAATCATAGGCTTGGGGCGATAAAGAAAATTGTTGCAGCTCAACAACAATGTTTTCTTTGGTATATAAAATGACGTCTGCCACGGGCAAACCATTTATTTGGAGACCGTTGGTAAACTCATCTGAAAAAATCTTTATGTTTTCATTGTATCGTTTTTGCCAACAGTCTTGTTCGCACAAATAATCTGCGGTATAGTCCAACCCGAATACCGGTTTTTCCTGGCACTCTCCATCTCTTAAAATCCCGTTGGCGCAGCTTTTGCAGACCATCAAATTTTCGAAGGAGGTGAACCGCCAAAAATAATAGTTGTCCCGATCAGCTGGATCGGTCAGGTCAACAGAAATAAAGTGCCCTGGAAGAAATTCACCCTTACTTTCCCTAAAGACCAACTCTGGATTGTAGGTTGCCCGGATGGTGGAAATTTGTACAGGTTCGGAAATACGTTCTGGTGAGGACTGGTACTCCCTGCCATCGGCCAATGTAATGGAAAGCTCCCAGATGCTTCCTTCCTCAGCTACAAAGTTGAGGGGTGGAATGTAGATATTATCTTGCGGTATGAGGGACACTTCCGCATTGGTATCCACATTTCGGTAGCGCACTATGGCATCGCCCAAAAGATTAAATTTTAATCTATCCCGCTCCTGGACCGATTCCGAAACCGTAACAAATGAAGAACCAGGGGTGGTCGATAAAAGTGCATCTATATAAATTAATCCTTCTTCGTTTTCAAAAATGGGCTCTACAGGATCAATACATCCCAATAAGAAAATGGCAAACCCGCACCGTAAGAAATTCATCTTTCCGCAATCGAAATACTTTTGGATTAGTTTGGGCATGTTCAAATTCTACTTGTAATCATAAAGGTCGCTAAAAAAATGATGCTCAAACCTGTTGAAACTAAATGATTGGAAAATAGATGTATCGGGCGGTGACCTGCAGCGTAAATTCTAACCAGTTAAGCAATGAAGGATTCATTTCAGGTGGACGGGAATCGCAATGCAAATGATTTCAAAAGGTTTTCTGCCGGGCCAAGAACTAGAATCATAAAAGGCACTTGAAAAGTGATATGCCTGAAGACTTGGCATACCAAACGAAAAAACCCTTGAAAATCAAGGGTCTTTTGTAGCGAGAGGGAGACTTGAACTCCCGACCTCAGGGTTATGAATTCTGAACCTTATGGTGTCACATGGCTCTAAATGGGTTTAAAAACAGTTGATTACGAGTCATATACGATTTTTGGAGTATTTAAAAAACCATCAAAATCTATGAAAATACAGCAAATGTTGTACATATGTTGTACAGCAATTTTGTATCTTTACCTCAATAAAATAAGGAGTTATGGCTACTGTAAATATAATAATTAGAAAGAATTACCAAAAAAAAGACGGCAGTTATCCAATTGTCCTAAGAATTACTAAAGACAGAAAATCAAAATACATCTTTACGGGAGAGTATATCCAAGGCAAAGATTGGGATGAAAAAAAGGGATTAGCGAAAAGGAGCTATGCTAATTCGGCTCGCCTGAATAACTTTTTGCTGAAAAAGTTAACCGAAGCCCATGACACAGCTTTGGCGACTGAAACAACCGAGAAAAACCAATCAGTAACAACCATTGCCAAAAAGATTGCTGGTGAGGACAAAAAAGAGTTTTTTGAAATAAGCAAACTCTTTCTTGACAATCTCATTAAACGTAAAAAATTCACGCAACATTATAATCAAGGAAAACGCTTAGAAATATTTCAGGCGTTTCTTGGTCGCCAAAACTTAAGCTTTACGGATTTGGATGTTACGCTACTCAAAAGATTTGAGGCGTATCTTTTATATGAAAGGAAGGTTGCCCCTCGTACTGCTGTTAATTATTTGATGCTCATACGCACGATTTACAATTTTGGACGTAAAGAGTTCAATGTAAATGATAAGAACTATCCATTTGGTAAGGGAAAAATTCAGATTAAGTTTCCTGAAACTGAAAAGATTGGATTGAATAGAGAGGAAATCCAGCTTTTAGAGACTGCAACGGGAATTACGAAAGCGCAACAACATGCTGTGAATGTCTGGTTGACCAGTTTTTATTTTGCGGGTGTTAGAGTGGGGGATGTGCTGAAACTAGAATGGTCTGATTTTAAAGATGGTCGTCTATACTATCGTATGGGTAAAAATCAAAAGCTTGTCTCATTAGCTGTTCCCGATAAAGCGCAGCTTATTTTGGATTCTTATGCAGGGAGAAAGAAAAAAGAGGGTTTGGTATTTCCGTTTCTGAAAGGCACAAATTTAAAAAATGAAAAGCTTCTTGCTACGAGAGTTAAAACAGTAACAAGAAACCTTAATCGACGATTAGAGATTGTCGCTGAAAAGCTCGGTATCAACAAGAAATTAAGCACCCATATTGCCCGTCATAGTTTTGGGAACATCTCAGGTGATAAAATCCCTATTCAAATGTTACAAAAGCTCTATCGCCATTCTTCCATTACAACGACAGTCAACTATCAATCCAACTTTATGCACAAGGAAACAGATGACGCATTGGAGAAAGTGATTAATTTCTAAAATTTTCCGACCTTAGTAATATGCGAGTTGTTTGTTTACTAGAGGAAGCGTTTTACAAGCTTTTTGATAAGGTGGTTGAACACCTAAAGCAGAATCAAAAAGAGCAAAGATAAAGGAATGGATATGGATTTATAGGCTTTCAATATCTGTCAGTACGCTTTTAAAATCAATTCTGTCATGTTCTTCGCATGACAAAGAAAACACCGAATCAAATTGCTGAAATTAAACTGACCTATAACCGAAAGGTCAAGGCGAGTGAGCGTCCGAAAGTGTCAAACTCAGAAGATGCCTATACACTCTTTCGTGAAAATTGGGATGACCTGACCATCAATCTTTATGAGGAATTTAAAATACTCCTACTTGATAGAAATAATCAATGTATGGGTATTGTACCAATATCTAAAGGTGGCGTATCAAGCACATGCGTTGATAGCAAACTTGTTTTTGTATCAGCCCTAAAGGCTAGGGCTTGTTCAATCATTTTAGGGCATAATCACCCGTCTGGAAAGTTAAAGCCAAGCAAGGGAGATATAGGCTTGACAGACAAGCTTGTCTCTGGGGGAATTCTGTTAGGCATTTCTGTACTTGACCATATTATTTTAACCGATGAAGCTCATACTTCCCTTGCTGACGAAGGTTTAATCAATTACCCCAGTCCATAAAAAAACACGAATTAAATTTGTCAAGATTTTTGGAATCTCTATCTTAGATTCAATAGTAATTTAAATTGTAAACACTATACAAATAAACAAGAGATAATTTTAAAATAAGCATTAGCTAACTATTCCACTCCAATAGAAAACTGGTAATTTTTAACTTGAGTAAGTGGAAAGTCAGGGCTAATGCCCGCGGTAAGGCGTGGGCTTAGTTGCTGTCTTTTACTCAAGGTATACCAGTACCTCTATTGGAAAGGCGCACTAAGTTTCACGCTATTTTTTTGCCGTATGAGTACTGACACTTTCCACATCCGAGACCCTTGAGGGGGTTATCT
>JBCCUY010000031.1:0-17087 GCA_039196145.1 Bacteroidota bacterium | reverse complement strand
TCTTGCTGTAATCGGGCCTCATTTTGCTTGAAACGAATATGGAGGACGATTTCATCATACTCCTTCTGCTTTGGGTCCAACTGAAATCGGATTCCAATCCAGCCATGTCCCTTGTATCGCTTTGAAAAATCTATGGTAGCCACAGTATTAGCGAAGGAAAAGAACAAATAATCTGGATTATTTTCCCGACTGATACGCTCCTCTACCAACCGCATTTCATGGGCCAACATTCTTTTGAGCCGGGATTGTGTTACGTACCTACCGTCATTTTCCACCCCATAAATGGCATCACTAAATGCCTTATCGTAGGCACTCATGGCCTTCGCTATGGTTCCAGAGGCCCCACCTGCCCTAAAAAACTGGCGGGCAGTCTCCTGTCCGGCACCAATCTCGGCAAAAGTGCCGTAGATGTTCGGGTTCAAATTTATTCTAAGGGTTTTTGCCTTGATCGATGGAATGTTTTCAAAGGCATTTTGGTTGCTGGATTCAGTGGACATAACCGATATTTTAGATAAAAACAAAGTTACACTCTTCCTCAAATCTATTAAATAAATAAGTTATAATTTTGGATTTAATGGATGATAGGATGACCATTACTTTTTTGGGTACGGGAACCTCACAGGGAATTCCCATTATTGGCAGTGATCATCCAGTCTGCTTAAGTTCCGACCCTAGGGATAAAAGACTTCGTGTATCTGTATTGATTTCCTGGAAAAAGTACAATTATGTGATTGATTGCGGCCCCGATTTTCGGCAGCAAATGCTTGCCAATAAGGTCCGAAGCATCGACGGTATCCTGTTTACCCACGAACATGCTGACCATACTGCAGGGATTGATGATATCCGCCCTTTTTTCTTTAGACAAGGGGACATTCCCATATATGCCCAAGAGCGGGTTGTGGAATCGCTCAAAAAAAGATTTGATTATATTTTTGCCGATACGAATAGATATCCCGGTGCACCTGCGGTCAAGGTTAACCTTGTGACCAAAGATAAGCCCATAATATTGGGAGATTTGGAGATAACCCCCATTGAAGTTCTTCACAACAGGTTGATCATTTTTGGATATCGTTTTGGAGATTTTGTTTATCTAACGGATGTGAAGCGTGTGGAGGAAAGCGAGATCAAAAAAATGCAAGGTGCCAAGGTTTTAGTGGTCAACGCGTTAAGAGAGGAGGCACACCATTCCCATTTTAACTTGGATGAAGCTCTTGCATTTGCCGAAACAGTGGGAGCGGAGCAGACCTATTTTACCCACATTAGTCATTTACTGGGATTTCATGCCGAGGTAGAGAAAAAATTGCCAGAGAACGTACATTTGGCCTACGATAATTTACAATTGACGATTTAAAAGATATGAAGAACAAAATATTCCTATACCTTTTTGTATTTGCTGCTTTGATAGCATTGTACCAATTTATTAGCACCAATAACCTTCAAAAGAGTTTTCATTCCGATTTGGAACGAATGGAAACTAAAGTCACAGAACTCCAGGATTCGTTGCAGCAATCGCAATTACGAATTTTGGACATGCAGTATTTTTCATTGGAGAATAATGATGACGCGCTAGCCTATTACGACCATCTGAATTTGGAAAACCCAGTACGCTATATTGAAGATAAGCTCTTAGAGACCAATGAGAAAAAGGGAAACAACCCCTTGGTGCCCTATGACGGTATGGAGGGCGATTTTAAAATCAACAAGATTAAAGTGCTCAACCACAAGTGGCTGTTGGCCGATTTTTCAGATGGCAAATATTGGGGTGATTTGGTTATCAAGTACGAATTAAAAGATGACCTTGCTGTGGATTTTACCTTGATGGACCACTTACTCTATGCCCGCAGTAACTAAAATCGCTTCGCCAACCAATCCCTGAACGCGTAAAAGTTTTGCTGGCTTACCCCATGACCAATAGGGAATTCCTGATAAGTATGTTCAATGTTTAGCGAGCTTAGGAAATTTGGTGTTTTTTGCGCCCATTCCAATGGTATTACCTGATCTACCTGGCCATGGGAGGCATAAATGCCCAAATGGCCGTGATCTTTGTCCTCATAACCTTCGGCAAGAATATTTTCATTGATATAACCGCTTAAGGCCACTACATTTTTTATTTTTTCCGGATAGGATAGGGCAACGCCATAACTGAGTATGGTACCTTGACTGAATCCCAATAAAGTGATGTTGGTCCGATCTAGATCATATGCTTCACAGGCCTCCTCCATAAAGGTCACAATCTTTTCCCTGCTGGACTTGGCTTGTTCGTCATCACTCCATTTACCGTATTCGGCATCAAAGTTTATGGCATACCATGCATGTCCAAACGGATCTAAATCATAGGGAGCGCGCACGGAAATTACCATAAGCTCACTGGGCAGCTCTGAAGCAAAGGAGAAAAGGTCCTCCTCATTACTTCCATAACCGTGGAACATAAAAATGGCCGGTATTTTGCCAGAGGTATTTGATGAAGGTCTGAGAAGGTACTCTAAAGATAAAGGGGTGGGGGACATGAAAATTGTTTAAGGAATAAAGGTAAACCATTTTTGAAAATTCGCCCCAAGCCATGGTAGTAACTGTGCCCTGTTTTTGATGGCATAAAAAAGTCCATAGAAAACGCCAAATAGATATACCACCCAGAGGACAGACCAGACAGACAATACCTCCATGTTGGTAAGATTGAAATAGCTTGCCAAAGCATGGTAAATAAGGTGTATCCCAAAGGCTTGTCTAATATGGAGCCTTGCAAAGGCGTTTTTAGGTTCCATGTTCATGGTGATGGCAATAAGACAGCCTAAGATGGTACAATAGCCTAAGATGGCAGCGGATCTTCCGGGTTTGGAATTGCTCAAAATACTAAAGCGTGATTTGATTATTGTTGATCAGTCCAAGAACTTTTCCCCTTAATTTTTGACCTTGAAACATACTATTTTTTGAAGTGGAATCGCTGTCATCCTTTTGAAATACCCATTCTGAAGTGGGCTCAAATAATGTTAGACAAGCGATTTCACCTTCGTTTAAACTTGGATTTGGTATTCCAAAGCGTTCCCTTCCTTTTGTAAGCAAGGCAATAGCGTCCTCAAAACCAATGACTGAATTTAATGCGCCGAAAGAAGATTCCAAACCAATGGTGCCATAAGCGGCGTTGTCAAATTCAACCTTTTTTTCCTCAATATCAATGGGCATATGATCGGAAGTCACAAAATCGACAGTCCCATCTTTCAACCCCTTTAATAGCGCCTTGCAATCCGAATTTGTTCTAAGTGGGGGAGACACCTTGAAATTGGTGTCAAATTCATTCAAGGTATCATCGGTAAACAATACATTGTGCAATGCCACACTGCAGCTTACATCCAGTCCCTTCTTTTTGGCCGCAGAAATAAGTCTAACGGAATTGGCTGTGGAAATCGTTGGAATGTGAAGTTTTCCCCCAGTGTATTCCAAGATAAAAAGATCGCGGGCAATTTGTAACTCTTCGGCCAAACCGGGGATACCTTTCAAACCTAGGGATGTAGAAACTTCACCTTCGTTAACAATACCTTTTCCCTTGATCTGTGTATCTTGGGGAAACGACATGACCAATCCCCCAAAGTTTTGGGCATAGAGCAAAGCAATCTTCAGTAGATTGGGATTGGAAATAGATTTTTTGAAATCGTAAAATGCAACAGCACCTGAATTGTGCATATCAAAGAGCTCGGCCAAGTCCTTGCCTTCAGCGGCCATGGTTAAACTTCCCAGGGGATATGAACGGGTCATGGAACCATTGCCTCTTTCCTTTAAAAAAACAATATCCGAGCTGGTATCGGGGATTGGACGTGTATTTGAATTGAGGATAATATCTGAAAAACCACTTTTCGCAGCCACTACAAGTCCGTTTTTGATGGTCTCACGCTCCTCAAAACCAGGCTCACCAAAACTTATACTACTATCAAACCAACCTAGGGAAACATGTAGATTTTTAAGCGTCAGTTCCCTAACATTGGATTGTGGTGTGATGGAAGTTGAAATCTTTTCGATAACACCCCTTTTAATGAGGATATCCCGTTTCTTTAAATGGAGGTTCTTTTGCTCCGGACATACTATTTTTGCAGATTTCAGCAGTATGTTCATCTAATAACTTTTTGTATGATTACTTCCAATAGCGCCAGTAGTAGCGCTAAAATAACAAACCATTTCCAATAAGTGGTAATGGTATTTTCTGCTTTCAGATAATCGAAAAGATCGGAAACAGAATCTTTAAGGGAACTCCCCTCAAAATCCTGTAGGTTTATATAGGTTAGGTCACTTTCCTTTCTTGGATAGTTGAAACTGATGTTTTTCAAGGAATCAAGCTCTTTTTTGATAGCATAGATACCGGCTTGGGCTGGATTTTCGTCAAAGGTCAGTTGCACTTTGTTGGCATAGGTCTGTTGCCTTGGAATAAACTCATAACCTTGTTGTGTTACTTTTAGTACGGCATCGTTGCCCAAATCAAGGGTCAAATCTACCACTAAGGGTTCGCCTAACGTGTGATAGATGTCTGGCATCTTTAAACTATGGGCCGCCATGTTATAAAAAGTGGGAACAATCAATGGAGAACTTTTGAAATTGGTGTTTTCCAATTCCAACGGAGCTGTAAAAAAATAGAACCCATCAATTCCGGATAAGAAGGGAGCACCTCCCTCCAAAGAAAGAATTTTAGGGGCATTTGATCTCACTTCATAATAGGAGTTTACCTGTGGGTATTGAAAATTATACACCCGTTTTTCAAAAACGTTTTCATACAGCGGATGATCAAAGGCGATTTCCGTTATCTTTTTTTCAATTGTTTGATGCCCATTGAATTGTGTACCGCCGTAAGCGGGCAAAAATGTATTGTAGGAGCTTGGGTCCGCCTCCGAAGCTGGAATAAAAATTAAAGTCCCACCATCGGCCTTAAAAGTTCGCAACACCTGCTGTAACCCATTGGGAATAGCTTTCAGTTGATTTAAAACAACAACATTTTGCCTGTCCAGTACACTATAATCCAACTGATCAAGTTCAAAAACACTTAGCTCAAATTCATCGGGAGTGTATAATTTTCGAAGGTATGCAGCATCAGCATCTGTAATCGCCAGCACCTTGATTTTTTCCGGCTCGTCAATATTAAAGAAGAACCGATTGTCGTAATCCAATCCACTATCTTGTATTGCTACGCGACCCTTTAATTTTTTTTGGGCTGGAATGGACAACACCAAGGAAGTTTTACCATTATTTTCAAAGGTGGCGGAACTTTTGGCAATCAGCTGCTCTCCGTTGTATAAGGAAACCGGAATACTTTCATCTGTTTCTCCACCTGACAGTAGTACTGTTAACTTTGCCTGCTCCGAAAAAAGGTCATCCACATAAAGAGAATCAATAGAAATATTATTGTTTTCCCTTGCTCGTATTGGCACATAATGAAATTGGGTTCCCCCATCGTTTTGAATAGGAGTGCCCAAGGTATGTTGGAAATCCGAAATGAGTACAAGATGTTTTGACGTGTTTCCGGCATCGGAAAACAAACTATTTGCCTTTAGTGCTATGGCGTCAAGCTCCATTTGTTCATGAGAGTAGGTCAAGGACAAAAGCCTATTCTGGATGTCCTTTAGTCTTACTTCCCTGAAAGTTTCTTCGTTGGTGAAAAGGGTAAATACATCATCTTCATCAAGCTGTTTTATAAGGTCTTGGACCGATTTTTCCAATAAGGTCAAGCCATTATGTCTTGCCTGCATGCTAAAGGAATTGTCCAGGTAAATAATGGTTTCTTTTTCCTGCAAAGCGGCCACAGAAGCACTAAAAGGTTGGGCAAAGGCAACGACCAGAGCGCTAAGAAGCAACAGCCGAGTCACGAGCAGGAGCCATTTTTTTAGGTTGTTGCTCTTTCGTGATTCGGAAACCACCTGCTGCAACATGGCCACATTGGTAAATAAGGTCTTCTTATACCTACGAAGCTGAAAAAGATGAATGAAAATGGGAATTAAGAGAAGTAAGAGGGCCCAAAGGATTTCTGGATGTTTAAACTGCATTCCCAACTTTGATTAGGCAAATATAGGGGTTAAGGTGGAAACTACGCTGTTAAGGATTTGGTAATTTGAGTTGGAACAAACCAAGTTGTTGGATGTACAGTATTTAGCAGTTCCTTGAACTATATAAATCAACAGAAGAAAAAGTAATCTTGCATGGGAGCTTGTTTTGCCTGAGCAAAAAAGTGGCGAATATCTTTTTGGGCAGCTTCATTGGCCACCGTTACGATACTTTGTGGTTGCTCTAAATTTTTGAGTGTCTCAAAATGGACCAGTTCCTGCCCATAGATTTTTTTTCCAATTTTCAGTGGGTTGTCACATAACCAAACGAACTCAATTTCCTGCTCCAACAAACGTTTGGCAATGGTTTTCCCCTTATATCCAGCTCCCCAAACCACCAAGGGTCTTTCCGGTCTATAATCGAGCTTTAGGAAATAGTGAAGCTTAATATCCAAAAAGTAGTTTTGTGCATAGTGCTCGTGGGTGCGGGATGTTCTGGTGTCATAGTCCCGCCAATGATGAAGTACCTTTTTGCATGGAATCACTTTAAGTCCAATCGCATAAAACCGGAAGGTAAGATCATAATCCTCGGGATATCGATTTGGATTGAAAGCCTCAGCGCTATCAAAATCTGTGCTATGCACCATCCAACATGGAGAGGGAATTACACATTCTTTATAGATTTCACTATAATTCTTGCCCTCGGCTGTCAACTGGTTGAGCCAAGCTTCATAGCGTTCATAGCCATTGCTGATTCCCCGATGTGAAAAGTATTTGACCTGACCTATAGCAATATGTTTATTCCCATGGAATTGTAGTGCATTGGCCATCCATTCCAATCGTTCTGGAACCATAATGTCATCGGAGTCCATGCGGGTTATAAAGTTCCCGGTAGCACTAGAGTAAGCAGTTTGCAAGGCAGGGATTATACCTTGCCCTTGATTTTTGAGCAGTTTTATTCTTTTATCTTGAGCAGCATAGTTCTGTACAAGAACCTTGCTTTCATCCGTAGAACCATCGTCAACTGCAATCACTTCCCAATCCCTATAAGTTTGATCAAGAATTGAATCCAGACATTCAGGCAAATATGGTTCTGTGTTCTTGAACGGTATTAAAATGCTCACTTTGGAATTGGACATACACAAAGAAAGCAAAAACCCTTTTTATGGTTGGACTAATCAAAAGGGAGAAGGTCTGGCTCAAGAAAAGCAGTTTTGGAAGTACTGTCTGAAAAAACTTTGTCACTGTAGTGTTGTTCCAGCAGTTCTTTAAAAGCAACACCCAATTTGGGATAGGTCCCAATGAACTGCTTAAAATTTAAGGATTCGGTTTTGAGCATAAAATGATGTACCACTTTAATGGATGCAATGGTTATGGTTTTGTTGAACTTATCGCCCTTCCCATGAATACGGTCAAAGTTGGAAATATCAGTACAAACTTTATCGCAGGCGCCTGGTAGTCCATACTTCTTTAAATAGATCCATGCTAATCGTAAATGAGCCTCATGGGTAAAAAGGGAAGAGGGAAGATCCCCCTTCGAAAATTGGGTTTCAAACTCTTGGTCTGAAAGTTCATTGTGATGTTTCATTTGTTTTATGTGTTTCCAGAGCGGAGTAAAACAAGGCATAAGGGGAACTTTTTTAAGATTATGCTGTTTTTTTACTGTTTACATCCTTAAAGGTGATCATATCCCAAATTTTGGCAGAAGCGCCATGATAAAATCCCGTTTCATGCTCGTATCCCTTAGGATTTTTAAAAGTCCCAAAAATGATGTCAAAAAGTGGAATATCTGAATAATTGTATGCGTGCACGCCTTTTGCATGATGCACCGTATGCGCTTCCGGTCTTTGAATAATATACCCCAACCAAGCCGGTGTTTTGATATTACTATGTTGAAAAATACCCAAAAAGGTAGTGATCAAGATGAAGAGGGTACTAGCTTCAGGAGTAAAACCTGCCACTACAACCAAACAAAGGCTGCCCAATAGTGTAAATCCGATCATATCCATTGGGCTAAAGTAAAAGGCCCCATAACTGTCCATGCGTTCCGCACTATGGTGCATTTGGTGGAACACCTTCCAAAGTTTATCGTTCTTATGCATGCTTCGGTGCCACACGTACAATGCAAATTCGTAAATCATTACACCAACAAAAGCGCCCCAACCAGCACCTAAGGATGTAAGGTCAAAAATCTGATACTCTATCAAATAGGTATCCCAAATCAGTGGAAAATAGGTAGAGAGGTAAAAGAAAACCGCGAAAGAGGTCAAACCCCTTAACTTCCAATTTTTCATTTTGGGGAGCGGTCTAGCTGGGAACAACCCTTCCCATAGCATTAAAACTCCGTACATTCCCAATACAATAAGCGAAATAGGATCTACCAATACTTCCCAAGGATTCGGTAGATTCTGTAAAATAGATTCCATTTGTTCTTTTTTAATTATTTGATGTTGTTGTTACACTCTTAAGGGCAAAAGTTTTTGCCTTACAATGTGAGGGGAATCTGTAAGTTTAGGTGTTCCACTGGTGGTCGGTCTCGGGAACATAGCTGCAAAAGGTACCTGTCTTTATGGAATTTGACAGGTGTTTGGCCAATTGGGGATGCACTTTTTCAAGACGTTTTATGGCACTTCGTATACGCCAGGTCACAGCTGATCTCGCTTTTTCCAAGGAAGAACCGGTCTTTCTGATTTTATTGGCCATTCCGGTCACTTGGGATAAATGCTCCAATAAGGTTTCATATTCTTGCCTTAATTCTTCAACTTCGGATACCGATCCCATTTCCTCGGCATCGGCAATCGACGCCTGAAGTGACACAATTTTTTGTCTATAGTCCTTTAACGCTTGATTATCTATAATTGCTGTGCCATCGCTATCCAAAACGGTTCCCATAAGCTCTGTGCAATGCAGCTGCTTTTCTGGTTGTTGTAAAAGCTTTACAATATCATGGAATCCCTTACAATCCTTGACCACTACAGACTCTTTGGCATACTTCATTTCCCAAAGCTCCCCGTTTAAGACGAAATCGCCACCGTATTGTGCACCCGGAGATGGACTTGTTGCTTTCGGAGATGATTCTGATCGTCCCATATACTTCCAGAAGGGTTCCAGGTTGGTTTTTCCTTTGTAGGGATTTACTATTATCTGCCAATCCAATGCCTGTTTTTGGGTAGTCGGCTTTCTGTGGTTGATGTTTTTTTTGAAAAGTGCCATATACTTGTCCCAATAGGCCTTCATCTTGTCAAATTCTGAGAGATGGAAATAGGCGGCGGCCACATAAGCCGAGAAATCTGTCCAGACGGAGCTATCGGTAACTTTTTCTGCGTAGGCAACGGACTTTTCGTAATCGCCCAACTCAAAATAGATGAAGGAAGCATGGGGGAAATAAATATCTGGATGAAGGGGATTCAAGTCCCGGGCCTTTTTGAAAAGTGCTTCTGCCTCTTTGGTCAATCCCAAAAAAACCATTGTAAATGCGATGAGAATAAGATTGTCGGCATCGTTTGGGTTCATTTTAAGAGACTTGCGGATAAAGTATTCAGACTTGTCGTAATCTCCCGAATAGAGAAAAGTCCTTCCGAGAACTGCCAAGGAAACATAGTCATTTTCATCCAACTCAATAGCTTTTAAGGCGTACTCATGGGCTCCTTTTTGACTTACATCCCATCTGTCCCACAATTGACAGCTCCATTCGTTGAAATAGGAGAGTGAAATCCCGGTATAAGCCCTTGCGAACTGTGGATCAATTCTTAATGCTGCTTCAAACCGCTCCCTGGCCTGCAAATCACTTTCGACCGTTCCTTTTTTCAACAAGTTCATTCCAAGAAGCCAATTCTCATAGGCAGCTAAATCAACAGATTCCTTGCGATAGGAGTAGGAAAGAAGGTCATGGTTGATTTGCTGTTGCAGGACATTTACAATTTGTTCGGTGACCGTGTTTTGTGTGTTTAACATGGTTTCCAAGCTCTCATCATGGTTTCCTGCAAAAATGATTCGGTTATCCCGCGTTCGCACCAATTTTATTCCAATTCTGAAGTGATTTTTTTCCAAAGGTCTAAAGCTCCCGGTTATGATATAGTCGGTACCTAACTGCGAAATTGCCGTTGTATCCGAAGTATTGGTGATGCCCTGGGAGGAATATTGTGAGATAACGGAGAGTCCTATAAACTTAGAAAAATTGACAATAAGGTCTTCTGTGAACCCCATAATAATGGGACTCAAATCATTCACTTCACCTAACATCTGAAACGGAAGAACAGCTACAGTCGTAGTGGATTCCTTATTACCTATCAATTCCATATGTGGGGGTTGCTTGATAAAGATACAAAATGATGATTTTGTTCAATGATATTTGAAAACCTTGTAAATCAATTAGTTACCTTATGAAGGAAAAAACGAGCTAAAGTGGTGATTTTTGTAGGATCAAAGTAAGGAAATTGTACCAATGGCGTCAATTACCCACTATTTGGACCAAAAGCTTGTAATACTGGTAAGATTTAGTCTATCTGGGTAAGCTGACCCGATAGTTCACTTTATAGAGCCTGCTCCCACCATTTTGATATGAATCCAGATAAGATTTTAAAGTGGTCATATCTCTAAATCCATCTTCTGGGCTAGAGCTTCTTCTGCTCGTAAAATAAAACACCCCATTGGTTTCATCCACAAACGGACAATAGTCCATAAATCTGGAATTCAGGGGTTGGGGCAAAGGCTCTGCTTTGGACCAATCTCCATCTGCATCCTTGTAACTGATGTACATGTCCCCACTGCCCAAGCCATCTTCTCGATTGTATCCTCCAAAAATTAAAAAGGTGTCATCCCTTGAGATATAGGCGTTATACTCAAAACCCTCCGAATTTACAGCCTCACCCAAGGCTACGGGTTTGGCATACGAACCATTTTCAAAAGCGCTGAAGAAAATATCATCCTTTCCCATGGCTTCTGGCCCATCACAAGTAAAATAAAGGTTTCCGTTTTTTGCTACGGCAGGATAAAATTCGTTGTATTCCGTATTCACAGGTGCCCCAAGATTAATCGGCTCTGACCATTTGGTGTCCATAGCTGCTCTATCCACATACCAAACATCGAAGTCCTTAACCTCTCCATTTTCATCAAGCGGACGGTTGGAAACAAAATAAAGCCGAAGTCCGTTGGGGGCTAAAAATGGCTCGATGTCTTTGTATTTTCCCGAAAAAGAAGCTATTTCGGGTTTCTGCCAGTTCCCATCCTTTTTTACGGACATAGCAATAACAGAGACCTCCTCGTGCTGCGACTGAATGGTAAAGTAGGCTTCCGTACCCTGTTGGTTCATGCTAAAATCCCTGACTTTGTCAAATTCCTGAAGCACGTCCAAAGCAGGTTCCACTTCGGTACCGACCTGTGCACATAAAGCTATCCCTGTTAAGTAAAACAATAATGAGGTCAATTTCTTCATCCTTATTTCTTTAATGCCTTCTGAATAGCTTCCAAAGCGAGTTTGTCCATAATCTTATAGCCCTCCTTGGTAGGGTGGACGCCATCTTCGGCCAAAGTTTTGGGAAGACCATTGCGTTCATCAGCCATAGCGGTGAAATAGTCAAGATAGATAATGTTCTTTTGCTCTGCCAATTCCTTTAGCATTTGGTTAAGCTTAGGAATTTTTACATTCGGAGACTGTCCTGGTTTCCATGGATAGTCAAAGGCAGGCAGTACAGCACAAATGATAGGGCAAATACCATTCACTTCTGCCAGTTCAACCATGGATTTGATGTTGTCCCTGATTTGTTCCAAGGTCGTTGGTCCCGTGTTTCCTGCAATATCATTGGTTCCCGCAAGAATTAAGACCACTTTGGGATGTAGGTCAATGACATCCTGCCTGAACCGGAGTAGCATTTGCGGGGTGGTCTGTCCACTTATCCCTCTATTGATGAAAGCAGGATTTTCAAAAAAACTTGGATTCGCAACGGACCATCCTTCGGTGATGGAATTCCCCATGAAAACTACTCGAGCATCATCGGAAGCTGACTTCATGAGCTGTAAATTTGCATCTTGGTATTTACTAAGATTGGCCCAATCCTGGGCTTTAGCTTGTTTAAAAAAGGATAGAAAGGACAACAAAATAAACAATAAGGTTCTGGTTCTTAGCATGATTGAAGGTGTTTGCTAAAAGTAATGATTTTTGTTTTTGAAATGTATCAAAGTGTAGGGAACTGTTAATGTGTTTCCCATTTTTCCAAAGTTTTTTCCACATTTTGAAAATACATTCCCATATGTCTACCGTCGACCAAGGCATGATGGGCCTGAACCGCCAAGGGCATCATCATCTTGCCGTTTTGCTCGAAGAATTTCTCCCAACTTATTCGGGGAACCGAATCATGTGGATGATAACTCATGGCGTGTTGAATACTGGTGAAACTCACCCATGGAATTGCGGACATAAAAAGATAGTCATCCCGGCCGTGTTCATCTTCAATGGATGGGTGGATCTTCATGCGCTCAATGGTTTTCTCCGCATCCTTAATAAAATCAACCACAATAGCACTATAAGGTACGGTACAAAAACTAAAAACATCGGTTTCATCCGTGGGAACGGTAAACGATGGATGAACAAAATCGTGCTCCACTACCTTCCCATCTCGAATTCGCCATTTGAATTCCTTAATGGCATTAGCCTCTTGGGAAAGTACATGTACCAAACTTAGGGTTAGCGGAGTCCCACTTGTTTTAACGGAAGAAAGAAATGAAGTGATGTCCACATTCGCGGTAATATTGAAATGCGGGTGGTTCATCCCATTGAAAAAGTCGAAATGCTTTTTCCGATGTGGACTTTTAAAATCAATTTCCTTTATTGCCAAAGCCTTACTCTTTGGGAGGTGTGATCATAATATGGGCCCTATGCGTCCCAGGGTCCATGATCCAAGCATGACCCGGAGGTGTTGGGGTAGTAGGGAGACCTGTAGATTCACCAGTGGCGTAGGGGATGTAAAAAACGTAGCGCACATAGGGATTGTTGATTTCTTTTGTTTCGGTATCCACCTCTCCTGTAAAAACGCATAAGGTGGACTTGTCCGGCATTTTCAGCTTTCCAGATTTTACTTCCGATTCGCGGATATCAAAAATTTCCTGAAATGATTTTCCCTGGGCCTTAAGTTCTCTGCCCCTGGCCATAAAAGGATCCAAATCCTTGTGGTATGCCGCAGTTGAGAACTTTTCTTTCTTTGGGTCGTTCGCCAGGGCTATGTAATCGTTGTTGCCCTCTTGTAGGGTTACGAAATTTCCGGCCGCATCGTATCCGTAGACCTTTACGCCCTCTTTATAATCTGCTGGTACGGCCATTAAAGCAGTCTTGATTTGCCATTCCTTGGAAGGAATGGACTGTGCCTTCACTCCTTGGACAACAAAGACTAGGGCCAGCCCTAAAAAGAAATTAACTTTTTTCATACTTTAATATTTTGCACTTTTTCCATTCGAAGCGGTCTTTAGGATAAAAGCCCGCAAATCATCGTTCGCTTTTTTTAGGTCCTCACGCCGCAAATACATCATATGTCCGGAGCGATACCCTTTAAACTCAAAGCGGTCTTTCATACGTCCACTTGGGTCTACTTGCCACATAGTGTATTTAGCGTTGAAATAGGTGGTAGCGCCATCGTAATAACCAGATTGGACCAAAACATTAAGGTACGGATTCTGCGCCATGGCCTGCCTAAGATTTTCCCTTGTATTATCGTCTTCGTTGTTCCATGGATGAACAGGACCAAACATATTGTATTTGATATCGGTTTTAAACTTAAGCTCTTCCTGGAGGTAATAGTTTATTGCAGGTGTGAAACTATGTAACCAAGAGGTAAGTTCCGCAGAATAATCTGGGCTATCTCCAAAGAGTTGGCGATCAATACCCAAGTATCTACTATCCAATCGCCCCACGTTATACCCCCCATTTTCTTTGCGCAGATTCTTCCAGAAAAATTGGGTTGGGACATCTAGATTATGGTCCAGGACGTCTTTTTCCTTTAAACCGGAATAATAGGCCATTTTCTTTGCAACGGAAGATCGTTCCGCATCAGAAATAAATCCACCTTTGGCAATGGCAGGAATTAAAGTATTGACGGTATAATTTTCGGCTTCGGGCAGTACTTCGAGAAGATCTTTTGACTGTAATTCTGAAGGAAGCATTTTGTGGTGCCAGGCGGCTGCAGTATAATAAGGAAGGTTCAGGGCGCTGGAAACCGGTCCGCCAACTCGAATGACCCTATAATCGGCTGGTGAAACCATTATCACTCCATTGGGATACATCCATTGTTGGTTTTGCAACGCCAAACTCAGGCCCATAACACGGGTCCCGCCATAACTCTCGCCAATAATATATTTTGGGGAACGCCAACGGTTGTTGCGAGTAACAAAAGTATTTAGCCATTCCGCCAAATAGGTGACATCAGCATTAATACCAAAGAAAGTATCACGGTCCACTTCGTCGCCCGTTTCTGGAATGGTACGCGAATACCCCGTGTTTGCCGGGTTCACGTAAACGATGTCGGTAACATCCAAAACGGAAAACGGATTTTGCTTTACGCCATAGGGTTGCACTGGGTAACCTTCATCATCAATTTTAAGTACCCTAGGCCCTGTATATGCCAAGTGCATCCATACGGAACCTGAACCTGGTCCTCCATTAAAGGAGATGAGCAATGGTCGTGATGCTCTATCCCGAACGTTATTTCTTGTATAATAGGTATAATGTAATGAAGCGATAGGCTTTCCCATTTCATCCCAAACCGGTTGGGTACCAGTGGTTGCCGTGTAGTTTATGCTTGTACCATTTATGGTCACGTTATGTTGGGTGGTCACGGTGGTATCCACAGGTAGTTTGCGATCTTGGGACATTACCGATAAGGCGCACATCAAAGTGCAAAGGGAAAGATAAAAATACTTCATTTTATTTGGAATTAGTCAGATTCTAAAAGTAGGGATTTTGGTCGGATTAATATGCCCCTCGGAGAGCTCAAACCAAAGATCTAACATTTCTTTAAGTACCATAATTAGTAACTTTAAAGGGAACCAAAATCCCTAGTATGAAATCCCTATCCCGAAGAAAATTCAACCAAAAAATGGCCCAAGGCCTAACCGGTGCGGCAGTGCTCAGCGCCTCGCCTATGCTCCATGCCTTACAACAAGCAAGACCGAAGAAAAAATTGGGCATTGCTTTGGTAGGACTGGGAAGTTATAGTACCTATCAGCTTGCTCCAGCCTTAATGGATACGGAATACTGCTATCTGGCTGGTATTGTTACCGGAACCCCGCAAAAGGAGCAAACATGGGCCAAACGTTATAAGATTCCTACAACGAATATTTATAACTATAAGAATTTTGATTCTATTTCAAGTAATAAGGATATCGATATCGTATATGTGGTCTTGCCCAACAGTATGCACGCTGAGTTCTCCATTCGGGCGGCCAAAGCAGGGAAGCATGTGATATGCGAAAAACCTATGGCCATGAACGTGGAGGAATGTGATGCCATTATTAAGGCGTGCAAAGATGCCGGAATGAAATTGGGCATGGGATACCGATTACACTCGGAACCCTACACGCAGGAGGTCAAGCGTTTTGTAAGGGAAAAGACATTTGGGAATGTACACTATATCACCGCTGACGCTGGGTATCGCTCAAGATCTAATCCAAATCAGTGGCGATTAGACAAAAAACTTTCTGGCGGAGGAGCTTTGATGAATATGGGCGTGTATGCGATTCAGAGCATCATTTATGGAACAGGGGAAAATCCGATTTCAGTAACGGCCCAAGAGTACAGCACTGCCCCTGAATATTTTAAGGAAACCGATGAAACCATAACCGCCCAATTTGAATTTGCAAGCGGTGCTGTAGGGAATATCATGACTTCGCACAACATTAGGGCGAATCGCCTTTTTGCTTCCTGTGATAACGGCTGGTTTGAGCTGGACCCTGCAAGCACTTATATTCCATTGGCCGGTAGAACCTCAAATGGACCACTTGATTTTCCTCAGGAAAGTCAACAAAAACTACAGATGGATGATTTTGCAAAACATATTCTTTTCGATGCCCCGAACCGTGCTCCAGGGGATATGGGAAAACGTGATATGATCATTGTTGAGGCCATCTATAAATCCATTGCCGAAGCTGGAAAACGCATGCCATTGGAATTCAAACCCAATTTTGGCTTTGGCGGCTGAAAGACCATTGTTTCTCCAAAAATTATTTATCAAAGCTTTGGCTGACCAGTACAGTTTGGTGCTAGCTCAAAATTTCCTCAATTTGCTTCAGTTCGTCCGAAGAAAATTCAATGTTCTTTAGCGCTTCAATATTGTCAAGTAGTTGCTGTTTCTTGCTAACTCCGACCAAGACCGTGGTGATGGCCTCAGCACGCAATACCCATGCAAGCGCCATTTGCGCCAAACTTTGTCCCCTGGAAGAAGCAATAGCATTCAATTTGGCAACCTTGTCCAAAACTTCGGGAGTAATATGGTCTGCATTTAAGTAGCGTGCATCCTTTACGGCTCTTGAATCCTCAGGTAGACCTTTTAAGTATTTATTGGTTAAAATACCTTGTTCCAAGGGAGAAAATGCAATGGCCCCAACCCCTTTTTGACGGAGAACATCCAACAATCCGTCTTCCACCCAACGATCAAACATATTATATCTAGGCTGATGGATGAGTAATGGCGTACCCAAGTCTTGGAGAATTTCTTGGGCCTTGGCAGTATCTTCAGCGTTATATTGGGAAATTCCCACGTAAAGGGCCTTTCCTTGCTGTACAATGCGGTGTAATGCTCCCATGGTCTCTTCAAGTGGAGTTTCTGGGTCAGGTCTGTGATGATAAAAGATATCCACGTAATCAAGCCCCATTCGTTTTAGGCTTTGGTTCAGACTTGCAATCAAATACTTTCTCGACCCGTAGTTTCCATATGGGCCTGGCCACATATCCCATCCCGCTTTAGTGGAAATGATCAGCTCATCGCGATATGGAACAAAATCTTTCTGAAAAATACGCCCAAAGTTATCCTCTGCGGCACCATAAGGAGGTCCATAATTATTGGCCAAGTCGAAATGTGTGATGCC
>JBCCUY010000030.1:0-17100 GCA_039196145.1 Bacteroidota bacterium | reverse complement strand
TTGAAAACTTGAATGACCAAGATGCCGATATCATTTTCATAAAGAACATTGATAATGTGGTCATTGACAAGAATCTTGAAACGGTATCCAATAGCAAAAAAATGTTGGCAGGAGTTCTAAAAAAGGCGCAGGACAAGGCATTTGGTTATGCAGCAATGTTGGAGGAGAACATCTTGGATCTTGGCACGCAGGAGGTAATTAAGACTTTTTTGGAGCAGGAATTAAATGCTAGATTTCCCGAAAATTATGATGGATTGGATGCAGAAGCCAGGTTGGTGATGCTTCGGGAAAAGATTAACCGACCCATACGTGTTTGTGGAATGGTAAAAAACGAAGGGGAACCTGGCGGGGGTCCTTTTTGGATAGTTGGTGGTGATGGAAATGTTTCCTTGCAAATAATTGAATCGGCCCAAATAGACTTATCCAATCCGGAACAGGCCGCTATTCTACAAAATTCTACCCATTTCAATCCTGTTGATTTAATTTGCGGAGTCCGGGACCATAAAGGGAACAAATACAATCTTTTGGAATATGTTGATGAGAAGCAAGGTTTTATAACGGGTAAGACCAAAGAAGGAAAAGAACTTAAGGCTTTGGAACTGCCAGGTCTGTGGAACGGGGCCATGGCGTATTGGAATACCCTTTTTGTGGAGGTGCCGCTTGTAACATTCAATCCGGTAAAAACGGTCAATGACCTACTGAAGCCCACACATCAGGCTTAAATAGTAGCTTATAGACTTGAAGACCGATTCATTTTTTTTGAATCGGTCTTTTTTTGTGACCAATTTGAAAATTAGGTGTCTTAAAGACAAAGGGAAGAAGTAAACCCCGAGATCAAAGAAACTTGGGGAAGTATTAAAAAAACATCTAAGCGATGACGCTTAGTTTTTTGGTTGGTTGATTTGGTTGGAAGGTCGTACATAGTGCGACCTTTTTTTGTGACCTAAACCAAAAATGCGTGTCCCATAGATAGAAAATGGAAAGTTTGATATATAAGATAACCTTGGTGCTGGGAATGTTGTCGTTTTTTTTGGCAGTTTTTTTGGTAGTACCACACCTAAGGAGGACCAACAAGACTAAAAAGCAAAACAAATCTGGATAATGCTATGCAAACACTAACCATGCGTTGTCCATTCATGCCAATAATAGCTGCAATCTTAATATCTCCATAGATAGATTGAAATATTGGCTAATTCAAAAGGCTGCTTCGGCAGCCTTTTTTTGTGTAAAAAATAGCCACTCCCTCTTCGCAGGTATACATAATTACACATTCCTATAACAATTTAGATATTTTTAATTCACTGATTTAAAGCAAACTAGATGTTGTGTTGCTGTTTTTCGGGATATGGCACTGGATTTTCATTATACAGGACAAGTTTAATTTTTTAAAATATAGATATCATGAAAAAGTTGATTTTAGCTTCTGTTTTATCCTTTGTAGGTTTAACCGCCATGGCCCAAGATGCAACTACCGCAGAGGTAGATAATGTGGCGTCTGAAGTGGTCACGGTCCAGGATTTCCAGGAAATTAATGTTGCCGACCTTCCAGGTGCGGTTGTAGAGGCTGTACAAAAGGATTATCCAACAGCAACTATTAACAAAGCATACAAAAACGAATCAGATCAGTTCAAGTTGGAACTTTCCTTGAAGGATGGTGCCTCAGGAACGGTTTATGCTGATGCCGAAGGCAACTGGATAGAGCTGTAAAGCAAATATGATCAATCGTGTTAGGTTAGTTTGGTTAGAGAGGGGTCTGCGATGGCAGGCCTCTTTTTTTGTGATTTTTTTACCATAAGATCAAAGTCCCTAAACCTCCCGGTATCGTATATCTGATACTGAGATATGCCCAAAATCTTAATCATTGAAGATGATACCGCGTTTAGCCAAATGCTGCAAAAGTTCTTGGCCAAACACCGATATGGGGTTTCGGCATGCTATAATTTAGCCGAAGCCAAGCAACTATTGGCCTCTGATTTATTTGACCTTATTCTTTCTGATGTTAGGCTCCCAGAGGGAGATGGAGTAGCATTTCTTTCCGAAATAAAAACGAAATTCCCACGTACCCAGGTTGTGTTAATGACCAGTTTCGCCGAAGTAAGTACGGCGGTAAAGGCGATGAAAAGGGGCGCGTTTGATTATATAGCCAAACCCTTTACGCCGGAAAAGATACTGGAGGTAATTCGGACGGCACTCGACTCTTCCAATATCTTTCACGAATCGCGACATACTCCAGAAAATATGGAGGTGGAATCAGCAATCAATGATGAATCCGTCATTTTTGGGGTGAGCGAAGCCTCACAGGAACTACAAAGACATATTGACCTAATTGCCCCTACGCATATGTCCGTTTTGCTGATTGGGGAAAGTGGCACGGGCAAGGAGGTGACGGCAAGGGCCATACATGATGCAAGTAAAAGAAGAAAGGGCAACTTCGTTGCGGTGGATTGCGGGGCCATACCAAAGGAATTGGCCACGAGCGAATTTTTTGGGCATAGAAAAGGAAGTTTTACCGGGGCCATAGAGGATAAGATTGGGTTTTTTGAAGCCGCAAGTGGAGGAACCCTCTTTTTGGATGAGATAGGAAACCTCTCCTATGAAAATCAGATACAGTTATTAAGGGCTATTCAAGAACGAAAAATAAAACGTGTCGGCAGTACCCAGGAAATTGCCATCGACGTTCGCATTTTGGCCGCTACTAACGAAAACCTGGAACAAGCTGTAGCCTTGGGAAATTTTCGGGAAGATTTGTTCCACCGCTTGAACGAATTCACCATTGCCATACCAGCACTAAAAGACCGGGATGAAGACTTATTACTTTTCGCCGATTTTTTTCTAAATCGAGCCAACGCTGAGTTGGGCAAAACTGTGGAGGGCTTTTCCAAGGCTGCAAAGACGCTACTGTTAAACCACAATTGGCCTGGTAATCTTAGAGAGCTCAAAAATGTGGTAAAACGGGCCGTACTGTTCACCGAAGGAAGTGTTATCGAAGCTACTGCATTACCGAATCAACTTCAGGGTGAATCCAATGATACCGCATTCTCCAAACAAAAATTTGAGAAGGAACGTATTCTGCGAGCGTTAAAGCAAACAAATTTCAACAAAAGTGAGGCAGCCAAACTTTTGAAAATGACCCGTAAAACATTGTACAACAAAATCAATCGGTATCAGCTCAAAGTGTAAGCAGATAGGCTTGCAGCCCTTCTTTTACCGGGATGAATCCTTTTTTTACTTCTTCTACTTCCCTGATCAGTTCTTTTTTAGATGTATTTTCTGGAACTATCAACTCCAGGCGTTTAAGTTGGGGGACCATGGTTTTAATGGTTAATTGCCGAAACATGGGAAGCATTTTATGCGCAATACTTCTCACCATGTCAAAATCCATTTGGGCGGAGGCCTTAGATAAGGCTTTCAGATTTTTATCCGTATCCATCAAAAATGTTTTAAGTACTTCATGCAATGCCCTATTGTCATCAAGAAAAGAACAAATGAGCTTGGTGGAAAATAAAAAGTTCGAATCGGGTTGCATTTTTTCAGAGTGCGCGGGAATTTTCAAATTCAAATGGGAATATTGGGATATTACGTTTAAAAATTCCTGACTCGAGAATGGTTTGAAAAGTACATCTGCAAAATAAGCTTCTTTGCTATCCATCTCGAGTTTGCTTTGTCCCGTCATGGCGATGATGGGTTGGTTGGTATACCCAAGGCCATTTTTGGTTTTAAGCGTTTTGGCAACGGTGTACCCATCAGTTATTGGCATTTGGATGTCCGTCAACAGTAGCGCAAAATCATGTATCGGAGCACTTTTAAAAGCTTCAAAAGAAGTAAAAGCATGGCATTTTATATTGTGGATGTTACAAATTTCATGGATGAGGTGCAAAAGTGATTCATCATCATCTATAACCACCACAGATGTCTTGGTGTTGGGAGTGAAAGCATCTGAATAAACTTCTTTCTCCAACCCGAAATCTGCTGGTATCCATGGAAGAGTAAGTGTTAAAATGCTACCCTTGCCAAATTCACTGCTAGCAGAAAGGTTTCCACCCATGAGCAGGGCCAATCTTTTGGAGATGGTAAGTCCTAGACCATAGCCCCTTTGTTTTTTTGGTCTAACACCTTCTGCTTGGGCGAACTCTTCAAAAATGAAATCCAAGGCTTCCTTTTTTATGCCAATTCCAGTATCCATAACCTGAATTTTAAGCATCCTTTTTCCTTTTTCTAAACTAGTATAGGCGCTAAGTTTAACATGTCCCTGTTCCGTAAACTTAAAGGCATTGCCCAGAAGGTTGGTCAAAATCTGCCTTAGTCGCAATGGGTCCCCAGCTATAGGTTGGGTGATGGATTCATCAACATCCAAAATCAGCGGCAGGTATTTTGATGTGCTTAATTCTGAAAAATCGGTGGTCAAGCCCTTTAGCAATTCGTCAAGCTGGAAAGGTTTATTTTCAATGGAAATCGACCCTCCTTCAAGTTCCGTATATTCCAATAGATCATTCACCAGATGTTCCGCATAATTGGAGGCTGATTCCAAGTGCTTTACATACGATTGCTGTCTTGGGCTTTTTAGACTACCTCCCAATAATTCCGTGTAGCCCTTTATGTTTTGCAGAGGTGATCTAAGGTCATGGCTTACGGTTGCAATGAGTTGCTCCCTGCTCCTTAACAAAGATTCGGAATACTTTTTTTCCTTTTCCAAACGATCCCGATACAATTGACCTTTCCAATAATCGTTAGCGGTAAGGGCAGTGAAGATAATTATGGTGGACAAGGCCAATATACCGGCCAGCCATGCCAACTGGGTGCTCCGTTTTAGCATTTTAGTTTTCTCCAAACGCTCCAATTGGGTTTCTTGAAGTATATCCCGCTCAAGAGAACCTATAATCTCACGAAGTTTTTGGGATAGCACCAAGTCGTTCTTATAGATTTGAAGCTCTTTGCGAATTAGGGACCGTTCAATCCTGGAACTTGCGGTTTTGGCATTAACAAGCAATGATTGGGAAAGTTTTAGAATGGAATCCACTTCTTGGGCTTTGTGCTTTTGGGAAGTCTTTTGTGGAATATTGCGATTAAGGATTTCCACATAACTCTTAATGGAGTTCTGGGTCTCTCCGGGGAGTTCCTCAAAATTGGGCACCAATTGCTCAGGTGTAATTCGCCCTAAATCCATCTCCATCTGCTTAAAAGATTTTAAAAGTGAATCTATTGGGGCATTGTTGTTCTCTTCTTCCTTAAGCTTTCTTAATTCTGCATTGGTATAGACCTTTTGCCTTAGCAATACTTGCACGCTGTCCAATTTTTGAATCTGATGATGTTGTAAAGAGTGGCTTTTTAGAGTTTCAATATTTGCTTGAATGGAGTCCACTTTTTTGGCATAGCTCTGGAAAGAGCTTCTTTTCCTATTTTGTAATGCCAACTTGGAGAGATTTTCAGCTTCGTACAGCGCAGTGAACAAATGATTGGTCCGTAGCAATTCCTCATCACCAATACCTTTTTCCTGGGATTCCAAATAGGCATTGAACTCAGAATAAATGAATATCCCGGCCAAAACCGCCAAACTTCCCAAAATCATATATCCGGAAATAAGCTTAAGTGTAAATCTGTTCTTGGATTTTAGGGGCATACCATAGAATTACATATATATACGTGAAGCCCATAGTACCATGGTTCTTTGGACTATGTTAATTATGTTCCTTTTTTGTTATGATAAATTGATTGGACGAATTACTTTTGCGGCATCTCAAAGGGGTGCTTTTTTTAAAAGGCTGAGATTATACCCAATGAACCTGGGCGGGTAATGCTGCCAAGGGAGTGCGCTTTGCGCATCTTGGAATTTCTATGTTTCCTTAGAAACAAAAATCAAGTAGTAACAAAGAATAATGGCCCCTTTTATTCGTAAAACTTTTTTACGGATGAAACCATTGTGTTCAAAAAACCAAGTAATCGCTGTCAAGGACGGCGGTTCAACGCGAAAACCTAAAAAAAAGAAAACAGGTCGCGTTAAATGTCTCACCACTTCGCTCGCCTTGATAGGTCTTTCAATTATGGTGAGCGCTCAACAAAACCCAACTGACTCCCTTGAAGGGAAAAAAATTGTACTGGATGAGGTGCTGGTTCAGGCGGTTCGGGTAACGAAAGAATTCCCGATTACCTTTTCCAATTTGGATAAGGAAGAAATTACACCCAGAAACCTAGGGCAGGATATCCCAATTTTAATGAATTACCTACCGGCTGTGGTGACCACCTCGGATGCCGGAGCTGGGGTGGGGTATACGGGAATTAGAGTACGGGGCAGCGATGCCACCCGGGTGAATGTTACCATCAACGGTATACCCTATAACGATGCCGAGTCGCAGGGCACTTTTTGGGTAAATATGCCCGATTTTGCGTCTTCTACCCAGAGTTTACAATTGCAGCGGGGTGTAGGAACATCCACCAATGGAGCTGCGGCCTTTGGAGCAAGTCTTAACCTATTGACCGATGCATTTTCCGAAGATGCTTATGGGCGAATTTCTTCATCTATTGGGAGTTTCAATACGTTACGGAACAATGTGAAATTCAGTACAGGCCTGATGGATGGGAATTTTGAGCTTTCTGGAAGGTTGTCAAGAATAACCTCCGATGGCTATATCGACCGTGCTAGTTCTGAACTGGACAGTTATTTTCTTCAAGGAACTTATAAAGATGATAACACCCTGATAAAAGCACTCCTTTTTGGTGGTCACGAAGTTACGTATCAGTCGTGGTTTGGCATTGATGCCGAAACGCTTAGAACCAACAGGACCTTTAATCCGGCAGGAATGTATACCGATGAAAACGGTGTGACCCAATTTTATGACCGGGAAGAGGACAATTATAAGCAAGATCATTTCCAACTGCATTGGAACGAAACCCTAAGCCCGGGCTGGAATGCCAATGTCGCAATACATTATACCCGCGGGAGAGGGTATTTTGAGCAGTTTAGGGAAGATGACGACTTTGAAACCTATGGATTTGACCCTATTATTGTTAATGGCGAAACAGTAAATACCACCGATTTGATCAGAAGGAGATGGCTGGACAATGATTTTTATGGCACTGTGTTGTCCTTGAACCATACCAAGGAAAACCTGAACCTTATCCTTGGCGGGGGCTACAATGTATACAAAGGAGATCACTTTGGTGAGGTAATTTGGGCCCGTTTTGCAGGTAACAGCAACATAAGGGACCGTTACTATGATGATAATTCCACCAAAACTGACATTAATGTTTATGCCAAGGCCAATTATAAACTGGATGATAAATGGTCTGTGTTTGGTGACCTTCAGTACCGTGGTGTGGGCTATGAAGCCAATGGCGAGGATACCGGTTTGGTGGACGATACCTTTAACTTTTTCAATCCAAAGGTAGGAATCACTTTCGATTTAAACCGGAACAATAATTTTTATCTATCCTATGCCAGGGCCAACAGAGAGCCCAATAGAAACGATTACGAAAATGGTAATCCAAGACCTGAAAAACTAAATGACTTTGAACTAGGGTGGCGTTTTGTGTCGCCAAGCTTTCAATTGAATGCCAATGCCTATTACATGCGCTATAAGGACCAATTGGTACTTACAGGGGAGTTGAACGATGTGGGGGCACCACTTCGGGCCAATGTTGGGGACAGTTATCGTCTGGGCATTGAACTTGACGCCAATATCAATCTTGGGAATCAATGGAAGTTACGACCCAATATCGCGTTGAGCAACAATAGGAATATTGATTTCTTTTTCCAACGTGATGGTACACTTCAGAATTTGGGGAATACGAACATTGCCTACTCTCCAGATATCGTGGCTGGAAATATCCTTTCTTTTGTACCTAATGAAAACTTGCAATTATCCGTATTGACCAAATTTGTCGGGAAACAGTACATGGGTAATATTGACTCCGAGACCTCTGTGCTGGACAGTTATTCGCAAACCGATTTTAATGTGCAATATGTAATCGAAACAAACTCATTTGTAAAGAGCATTGTGCTGTCCGGTTTGGTGAACAATTTTTTTGATGCGGATATTGTTTCCAATGGCTATTTCTTCACTTTTGACGATGATTTCACCAATCCTGGTACCATCACAACTGTGGAGGGGGCTGGTTTTTATCCACAGGCGGGCATCAATTTTCTACTAGGGGCCACTGTGAATTTTTGATTGGACCCAAAACAGTTTTAGCAAGGGATTCTGTACATTTATCCCAATGACAGAATCCCTTTCTTTTTCAGAAAATAAAACCATCCGCTGGGGTGTGATTGGCTGCGGGGGTGTAACCGAAGTAAAGAGTGTACCCGCCTATCAAATGACAGCCGGTTTTGAGGTTGCCATGGTGATGCGGAGGGATGGGGAAAAAGCAGAGGACTATGCTTTGAGGCATGCGGTTCCGAACTGGACCACGAACGCAAAGGAGATTATTGAAAATCCGGATATTGATGCCATTTATATCGCAACTCCGCCCGATTCCCATTTGCACTATGCGCTTCAGGTAGCCAACATGGGCAAAGCCTGTTGTATTGAAAAACCAATGGCTCCAAACTACAAAGAAAGCTTTGCCATTAACAAGGCCTTTGAGGAAAAGAAATTACCACTTTTTATAGCCTACTATCGCCGTTCCCTACCCCGGTTCAACAAGGTTAAGGAGTGGCTGGAAGAAAAACAGATTGGAGAGGTTCGGCATATCCACTGGCAGAAGACCAAACCACCCAATGACATGGATCTAAGCGGGAGCTACAATTGGCGTACGGACAAAAGCATAGCACCAGGGGGATATTTTGATGATTTGGCCAGCCATGGATTGGATTTGTTCACGTATCTGCTTGGTGATGTCCAAAAGGCATGTGGCACCGCCATCAACCAACAAGGTTTATACCAAGCATATGACAGTATTAGCGGGTCATGGGTTCATAAAAGCGGTGTTACCGGAACGGGTAATTGGAATTTTGGAACGCACCATCGTGAGGACAAGGTTGAAATTTTCGGCTCCGAGGGAAAAATCAGCTTTGCCGTTCTGGATGAGGCTTCCCTGGTACTGGAAAACACATCGGGCAGACAAGTTATGGAGGTAAAAAACCCGAAGCATATCCAACAATTTCATGTGGCCAATATTAAAAGTCATCTGCTAGGGGAATCCATCCATCCTTCACTGGGAAAATCTGGTCTGCATACCAGTTGGATAATGGACAAAATTTTGGGCGCTAGTTAAAAATCGTCACAATGTTGCCACTTTGTGTCGCCCTATAAAAAAGTAGGTCGTAATATCTGTTCCCATCATTGGGTCGATCTAGTTGCTGCCCCGTAAACAAACTATAGGTGAAGTCCTCACAAGAACAGGTTACATTCTGTCCATCAATGGTCATTGTAGAGCAATTGTTTGGGGCATGGTTGGGGCAACTTGCCTCCCAGGCCACAAACTGGGAACCATCCAATCCTGCCCGCATCACAAAAGCGCCACGGGTACCTACACCATTGTTGCTCACATAAACAGGATTGCCAATGTTATTAAGGTCATTGTACAATGGGAGATTGAGGTTCAGTTCAAACCTAAAACCTACTTCTTGTAGGAATGGATTTCTATTGGTGGGGTCAGATTCACAGGAGATTAACAAAAGTAATAAAAAGGTACTTAAGAAGTACTTCATAGCATGAATTTCAAGGCGTTGCATCAGCAAATTTGAGCAAAAAATGCCTATATTTGCGTTAAATCCTCGCAAAAAAACTATGCAAGCCATAGTTGCAGTTGAGGATTTTTTGTATTTGTAGCTCAAAAGTACAGTGGGAAAATTTTTCATTTTCTTCAGTGTTCTTTTGCATTAAAAAAATGACGAGATGGGTAAAGTTTCATATTATACGGCAGAGGGATTAAAAAAATTACGGGAAGAACTCAATCACCTAAAAGATGTGGAAAGGCCAAAAGCTTCTCAGGCCATAGCCGAAGCGAGGGATAAAGGTGATCTTTCAGAGAATGCGGAATACGATGCTGCCAAGGAGGCCCAAGGTCTATTGGAGATGAAAATATCCAAGATGGAGGAGACCTTGTCCAACGCCAGATTAATAGACGAGTCACAATTGGATACCTCAAAGGTGTTGGTACTTTCAACAGTAAAGTTGAAGAACCAGAATAATGGTATGGAAATGAAATATACCCTTGTGGCGGAAAGTGAAGCTGACCTAAAAGCCGGTAAAATTTCCGTAACCTCTCCCATAGGAAAGGGACTTTTGGGGAAATCTGTGGGGGATGTGGCAGAGATCCAAGTGCCTAACGGAACGTTAAAGTTTGATATTTTGGAGATTACCCGGGAATAATCGGACTCAAAATTTTTATATTTAATCCCGTCACCTGACGGGATTTTTTGTTCAAAACCAAACCAGACCAACATGCCAAGTATTTTCACCAAAATCATAAATGGGGATATCCCCTGTTACAAAATTGCGGAGGACGATGATAACTTTGCATTTTTGGACATAAACCCAAATGCCAAAGGGCACACGCTTTGCGTACCTAAAAAAGAGGTGAATAGACTTCTCGATCTGGACGAAGCCTCGTATATAAAACTCATGGCATTTTCCCGAAAAGTGGGACAGGCCATAGAAGCTTCAGTAGAATGCCAACGTGTGGGTATGAGTGTTATTGGGCTAGAGGTTCCCCATGTACATGTACACCTTATTCCTTTGCATAGCATGAAAAATGCTACCTTTCAACACAAGGAAAGTCTAAAACCTGAAGAATTTGAAGAGGTTGCCCAAACCATTAGGGAAAACCTTAAATAAGACCTTCCATCCGCATATATATTCCGGCACCGATTAAGGCCAAAAACACAATCAGAAGTATAAAGAACAATGTGGTAAACCGCACGGACTTGCGGTCTGGAGTCACCAATTTGTTATAATAGTCGAATACCCGTTCAATATCATCCGTCCAATTTACGGGATAGATAATAGAAAAGCATTTCTTACACTTGATTTCATGGGTTACCTGATCGGTGGTCCGATGATAGAATGGATTGTAGGTGTGTTTCTGATAAAAGGTGAGCTTTAGCTCCTGGTTAAAACATTCGGGGCAATTGTTGGTAATCTCAGCTTCCTTTATCGCAATTTGTTTCTCTTTGGCCATAGCGGATTAAACATTTGCTTTGAGGGAAATTTGCATGATTGTTCCTTCTTTACTTGACGAAAGTACTTTAATTTTTCCTTTATGGTACTCTTCAACAATTCTTTTAACTAAGGAAAGTCCTAATCCCCAGCCCCTTTTTTTAGAGGTTACTCCAGGGTTAAAAATGTTCTGAAAGTCACTTTTTGCGATGCCATGACCCGTGTCGGATACCAAAATATGTACATTTTGCCCCTTTTGCTCAATTTGGATACTAATGCTCCCTTTGCCCTTCATGGCATCAATGCCATTTTTGACCAAGTTTTCAATGCTCCAATTGTACAAAGGGGGGTTTAACAGTACCGGTAACTTTTCAATCTCCGATTTGAAGGCAAAATGTACCAGTTTAGAGCTTCTTCGCTTTAAATATTGATAGGCCTTCTCGGTCTCTGTGACGATATCGTGTTCCCGTAATTCGGGGACCGATCCAATTTTGGAGAAACGTTCTGTAATGGTTTGAAGACGAGTTATGTCCTTGGCAATTTCCTTGGTAATGTCCGGATTGATGTCTTCGGATTTCAATAGCTCGTTCCAACCTAAAAGGGAAGTCAACGGAGTCCCTATTTGATGTGCGGTTTCCTTGGCCATACCGGCCCAAAGCTTGTTTTGCTCCGATGCCTTGTTCGTTTTAAAGAAAAAGAAAATAACTGCACCAAATAAACAGATGATCAGCAGCAGGGCCAGAGGATAATATTTAAGCTTGTTCAGTACTTCCGAGTTTCCATAATAGAGGGTTTCCAAAAGCTCCCCTTCCTGGACAATATGAATAGGTTCGTTTTCACTGGAGTACTGTCTGATTTTTCGTTGGATATAGGCGCTATCCGCAGCCTTTTCTTCTGGAATATTATGGGTTTTGATGGAACCTTCTTCGTTCACCAAGATCATAGGCGTAGAGGTATTGTTACCCATCACCTTTAAGGTAAGATTTCCCAACTCCTGATCTACGGAAGACTGGATGAGCTCCAATTGTGCTGTGGCCCAGATCTCCATTTTTAATCGTTCCTCTTCTTTAAACTTCTTGAAAAAACTATTGGTATTCCAAAGAATCAGGCTCACAATTAAAAAAGCGGAGATCAATAAGGTAATATTGGATGCTTTGTTTTTGGGGCTGAAGTTCATGTCTTGGCCGAATTCGTATTAAAGATAGGAGAAAAGTGATAACATGTTAATAGTTAACGGGATTCTACCATTTTTATTAGGGGGCATTTTATGTATTTTTGAACCATATTGAAAATAGCATTTATGGAAGTTCAGGGAAGAATTAAAATGATTGACGAAACCAAGACTTATGGGAACAACGGTTTCAGAAAAAGAGAAATGGTAGTTACTACGGAAGAGCAATATCCCCAGCATATTTTGGTGGAATTTGTACAAGATAAATGCGATTTATTGAATAGCTACGCCGTAGGGCAACAAGTAAAAGTTAGCATCAACCTTAGAGGTAGGGAATGGGTAAATCCTCAAGGCGAGACCAAATATTTCAATTCCATCCAAGGATGGCGTATTGAAAACATGGAAAATGCACAACCTGCCAATGATATGCCACCGGTTCCACCTATGGAAGCTTTTGAACCTGCGGATGATGTTAATGAGGAGGATCATGACGATCTTCCCTTCTAACCCGTTTTGGGACTTACAGGGTTTATAGAACGTATCTTTAGAAGGTATCTGCCATCACCTTTTACCATTGCGGTAGTATTGACGGTGCTGACCTTGATATTGGCCCTACTGTTTACCGAGAATACTTCAGACCGAAACCATCTTGTTCAACTTCTGTCCTTTTGGGAAAGGGGGGTATGGAACAACGGGCTATTGGTATTTGCCTACCAAATGATGCTGATTTTGGTTTTGGGGCATGTTCTTGTGCTGAGCAAACCCATGGAAAGGCTTATTCTTGGAATAACCGCATTGGTGAAAAACACTTCCAATGCTGCTCTTCTGGTTGTATTGCCCACTATGTTGGTCTCCTTTTTCAATTGGGGACTTGGACTTATTTTTGGTGCAATTTTGGCAAGAAAAGTAGGGGAATATGCCCAAGCCAACAACATTCCTATAAATTACCCCCTGATTGGGGCATGCGGCTACGGGGGACTTATGGTTTGGCATGGCGGAATAAGTGGTTCGGCACCAATAAAAGTATCGGAAGATGGCCACCTGCAAAGTCTCATAGCGTCCATGTCCAACCCTGAACTATTGGAAAAATTACCCAACTTGATTTCCACTTCTGATACCGTGTTTAGTATTTGGAACCTAATTTTATTTGGTATCGTGGTCTTGGCTATATCCATGGCCGCTTATATGTTGGGAAGGAAACTTGAACCTAGCCAAATACAATTAAAGGAATATCGATTTAAATCCATTTCAAAGGAAACGCTAGAGGGAGCCGAGAAGCTTGATTATTCCAAATTTGCAGCACTTTTTTTTGGGATATTGATTTTGGCTGCATTTATTGTTCAATACCTGCCTGCGGTAAGAAATTTGAACATAACCCCAAACATGCTCAATTTTTTCATGTTGGGACTGGCGGTTGTCTTGCATGGTAGCTTCAAGAGTTTTTTAAATGCCATTGAAGAAGCCATTGGTGATACCGCAGGGATATTGATTCAGTTCCCCCTTTACTTCGGAATTATGGGAATTATGGCAAGTAGCGGAATGATCAATGGGATATCAGATTTTTTCGTTTCCATAAGCACTGCGACGACCTTGCCCATTTTTACGTTTTTGAGTGCTGGCTTGGTCAACATTTTTGTGCCAAGCGGTGGCGGGCAATGGGCCGTTCAAGGGCCTTTAGTTTTGGAATCTGCACTGCAGTTGGGAGTACCATTGCCCAAAGCTATCATGGCTTTGGCCTATGGAGATCAGATAACCAATATGTTGCAGCCATTTTGGGCACTGCCCTTGCTGGGAATCACCAAATTAAAGGCTAAGGAAATTTTGCCCTATACCTTGGTTTTCATGCTTATGGGTAGCGTTATTTATATTGTTGGACTACTGCTTTGGTAGTACTTTTTCAGTAATTTTAGATAAAAATTGCAAATGGAAAAAGACGCCAATAATTTTCCGTTGTTTTTTCTTGGAGATCGTTTGGAATTTCCGCCGGTATCCCAGGCCAATGAAGATGGACTTTTGGCTGTCGGAGGAGACCTCTCTCCTGAGCGCTTACTACTCGCCTATAAAAATGGAATATTTCCTTGGTTTAATGATGACGCCCTAATTTTATGGTGGAGCCCAGATCCGCGAATGGTGCTCTACCCAAAGGAGATTAAGATTTCCAAAAGCATGAGAAAGGTATTCCGGGATGGACAGTTCACCTTAACCCAAAATACCTGTTTTGATAAAGTTTTGGAGCATTGCGCCAAGGTGGAACGAAGAGATCAGGACGGTACCTGGATTACTCCGAACATGAAATCAGCCTATCTGGAACTCTTTAACCGCGGGTTTGCCAAATCTTTGGAAGTTTGGGAAGGCGATATTTTGGTAGGGGGACTTTACGGAATAGATTTGGGACATGTGTTTTGTGGCGAAAGCATGTTCAGTATTAGACCCAATGCCTCAAAATTTGCCTTTATACAGTTGGCCCAACAACTGGGTGCTAAAAAGTATAGGCTTATCGATTGCCAAATCCATACGTCTCACCTGCAGAGTTTAGGCGCCAAGGAAATACCCAGGGAGGAGTTTATGGAAGCCCTTGCCAAATAACCTAGCGCTCCTTTAAAATCTTGGTTTGCCAGGGTGCCAGTTCATAAATTTGATCGGTAAAGTCGGAAAGGTTTGACTTTATCAATTCAAAACCATTTCCCAGTATTGGCGGAGCATAAGTTTGGGTGCGGTCGCTAAAATTATGCAACACAAGAAAACAATGTTCCGTATCCCATCTGCGGTAGGCGTAGATGCTTTCATGGCCGTTATCGATACATTCGTAATCCCCATAGACCATGGTGGGATGAGCTTTTCTAAAAGCAATCATTTCCCTGTAGTAGTTCAATATGGAGTTTGTATCCTGTTCTTGGGCCGCTACATTGATATCCGTGTAATTTGGATTGATCTTTAACCATGGTTTTCCATCGGAAAAACCTGCATTTTTATGAGTATCCCACTGCATGGGTGTACGAGCATTGTCCCTACTTTGGGCATGGACAACAGACATGAACACTTCCATGTCCTTACCTTGTTCTTTGGCCTCTTTATATGCGTTCAAGGTCTCCACATCATTATAGTCGGAAATGTGGGGATAGGCCACATTGGTCATTCCAATTTCGTCTCCCTGATATACATAAACCGTTCCCCTTAGAGTCATCAATAAGGTGACCAGCAGTTTGGCCGAAGCATTATGGTGCGTTCCATCATCACCAAACCGGGATATCATCCGGGAAAAGTCATGATTCCCCAAAAAGATACTGCCCCAACCTTTGTCTTTCAGTGCTTTGTCCCAATTCGTAAACACGTCCTTAAACTCATTTAGGCTGAATTCCCGGGGGTCATACTTTCCACCAAGACCACAGTCAATGAACATATGATCAAAATGAAACACCATGTTCAGTTCATTTCGACTTTCATCGACATAAAGCGGACCGTTTTTAAGGTCGATTCCAGGGCCCTCCCCAACCGTCATGATATCATATTTAGAAAGGACCTCTCGATTCATTTCATTTAGGTAGTCGTGAATTTTAGGGCCGTTGGCATAGTCATTCTCTATGGTATCCTGAAATTTTTCAAAAGTCGTATCAGGTAGGCTTTCAGGTTTGGAGATCACTGAAATCACATCCATACGAAAACCATCCACCCCCTTATCGAACCAATATTGGATCACATCATGGATTTCTTTCCTCACTTTGGGATTCTCCCAGTTGAGATCTGGTTGTTTTTTGGTGAAGTAATGGAGATAGTATTGGTCGGTAGTATCGTCATGAAGCCAAGCACTTCCGCTAAAAAAAGAGGTCCAGTTATTGGGAGGGCCATCCTCTTTGCCGTCTTTCCAAACATAATAATCCCTATAAGGATTGGTTTTGGATTTTTTGGATTCTTGAAACCAATAATGTTCGTCGGAAGTATGGTTGGCCACTAGGTCCATAACCAACTTTAAACCCTTCTGATGCATTTTCTCCAGTAGTTCATCAAAGGCTTTCTGACCTCCAAAGTCTTCTGAAATTTTCCTGTAATCACTTATATCATAACCATTGTCATCATTTGGTGACTCATAAACCGGGCATAGCCATACCACATCCACACCAAGGGATTTGATATAGTCCAGTTTTTCTATAATGCCTGGGATATCTCCTATTCCGTTTCCTGTAGTGTCATTAAACGAGCGTGGGTATATCTGGTATACTACACTCTCTTTCCACCAAGTTTTTGTCATGTACCTAAAAGTTGATTCCAGAAGTTAGGTGAAGATGAAATAGGTGCTAATGACCAAGAGCGAAATGACTCCTCCTATCGCAAAAGCATATTTCCAAGGTGTGATGTCTATAACATCTGTACTTTCTTCCACAGTAACCTCTTTTTTGGGCATAATTTTACCAAAAATCAGCATAACAGCAACATTGAAAACAAATAAAATTCCCATAACATGTAAATAATGGGGGTATGCTTCCGCCTTTATGATGCTCAATTGAGCTGCATCCGTTATACCTTGGGACTCAGCAAGTGCAACAGCACTTTCCCTAAAGTGAGGCTCCAGGAATAGTAAACTTATCAAATAAAGAATGACGCCTCCTACCATAACCACTTTGGCACCCAATGCAGGCACTCTTTTGGTCAAGATTCCCGTCATAACCACCGCAAGAATAGGTACACTTAAACTTCCCAACGATTGCTGGATATAACTAAAAAGCCCATCAGGAGCGTTGGCAATAAAAGGCGCAATGGTCATGGAGATGATACCTAGGCCAAGACCGAATCGTTTACCGGCTTTAACCGTTTCCATATCGGTAGCGTCTTTTTTAA
>JBCCUY010000029.1:0-17665 GCA_039196145.1 Bacteroidota bacterium | reverse complement strand
TGCAGTTCCTTTTCTTTTTTGCTCCCCCTCTTGGGCTCGAACCAAGGACCCTCTGATTAACAGTCAGATGCTCTAACCAACTGAGCTAAGGAGGAATTTTACCTTAAGCGGGTGCAAATATAGGCGATTCTTTATAACACCACAAGCAAAATTACGCTAAATAAATCTTTTGATAATGTTCCAGATGTCATTCCCGAAAACAACCAACATCAATCCCATCAAAATGACAAAACCAACAATTTGCCCTCGCTCCAAAACTTTCTGACTTGGTGGTCTTCCGCTAAACATTTCATACAGTAAAAACATAACGTGACCGCCGTCTAAAGCCGGAATTGGTAAAACGTTGATAAACGCCAACCACACCGAAAACATCGCCATAAAACCCCAGAAAAATCCCCAGTCCCAAGATGTGGGCATCATTTCCACAATCCCAATTGGACCTTTGACCTGTTTGTAACCTTGTATAATAGGATTGAAGATGAGTTTAAACTGCTTCACCTGGCGTACTAAAACGTTTATGGTTTCCATAAAACCGCGTGGAATAGCTGAAAAGAATCCAAATTCCTTGGTAATGGACAGTTCTTGCTGTGCTAAAGTATTGTTTGGGATTACCCCCAGTGGCAGGCTATCCGGAACCTGAATATTAAGGCTCACCGGTTTTCCATCCCGAGTTAAATCGATACGAATGGAATCTCCCCGATTGTTATCAATTTGCGAAACCACCTCATCCCAAAACTTAAGTTTTTGATTGTTGATCCGCTCAAATTTGTCCCCAACTTCAATGCCGGCGTTCTTGGCATTGGAACTATCCAAAACATAGCCGATAACCAAAGAGGTATGCCTTGGAACTATAAATTGTCTCCCCCTACTCTCCAGAGCGGCCTTTTTACCTTCGTCACTTAAGGCTACCAATTTTTCCTCTCCGTCCCGCAGCACTTTGATCTCATCCCCAAACAAAATGTCCATGGAAAGATAACGGTCCAATTTCTCCACCTTCTTCCCATCAACCTCCAAAATCTTGTCTCCAGTTCGCAACCCTATCTTTTCGCTAACAGGATCCACGTGAAGTCCATATTCAATTTTATTTACGGGAATATAGGTCTCCCCGTTGTTGTAAAACGTAAAGGTGTAAATGACCCAGGCCAATAAAAAGTTCACCGTTACCCCGCCGAGCATAATGATCAAACGTTGCCAAGCCGGCTTGCTTCGGAATTCCCATGGTTTGGGTTCTTCTTTCATCTGATCGGTATCCATGCTTTCATCGATCATACCAGCTATCTTTACATAACCTCCCAAGGGAAGCCAGCCAATACCGTATACGGTTTCCCCTATTTTCTTTTTGAAGAGGGAGAACTTAACATCAAAGAAGAGGTAGAATTTCTCCACCTTGGTTTTAAAATATTTGGCGGGAATAAAATGTCCCAACTCATGTAAGATCACCAGAATAGAGATAATCAACACGAACATTATAATCTGAGTAAAAAGACCCATCAGCAATTATATCTGGTTACAAGGCAACAAAAGTACGCTTTTAACACTTTTCTGAAAAGATCATTTTGAGCAATCATCGTATTTAAGAAAGTTTTAGGAACAAAAGCGCTTTTTAACTTGATGAATCAGCAACCCGGCCGTAATTTTGCAATATGCGTGGTTTTTTTTCAAAGTTTAAGTTTTTTGGGGTGGTTTTGTTGGGGCTTTCTGCCATTATCATCTATCTTTTTTACAATGCGCTACAGCCCAAAAAAAACCTGCCCATCTTTCAGCCATCCATGGTAGACCAAAGTCTGGTGGACAGTACGCTCCATTACAAAAAGAAGTATCATACTATTGCGGATTTTGAGCTTACAAATCAAAATGGAAAGACCATAACACAGGACACTTACCAAGATAAAATCTATGTAGCGGATTTTTTCTTTACCACCTGTCCAACCATCTGTCCTATTATGACCAAAAACATGGCGGAAATCCAAAAGTCCATTTTGGATGACGATGATGTAATGCTTTTATCCCATTCCGTCACCCCGGCAATCGACTCGGTGGCCCAACTAAAAAAGTATGCCCAAGAAAAAGGGGTTATCGATAACAAATGGAATTTGGTCACCGGCGAGAAAAAACAAATCTATGAGCTGGCCAGAAAATCGTACTTAGCCGTAAAGACCGACGGGGACGGGGGGCCTTATGATATGATCCATACCGAGAATTTTATTTTGGTCGATAAAGAACGTAGAATACGCGGATTTTATGATGGAACAAATCCTAAAGAAATCAAGAAATTATTGAAGGACCTGCAAATTTTACGGGCAAATTATACCCCATAATATATACTTCAAGGTTTTTTTAATTTCTTGTGGCAATGGGTATTTAGTATATTTTATTTGATAATTTAATTAAAAATGTGGCGACTATTTTAGATTTGGAACTAGGCCAAAAAGGAGTGATTAAAGAATTTACTGATTCCATGTTGCCCATCAAACTTTTGGAATTGGGGTGCTTGCCCGGAAATACAGTGGAATTGGTTCAAATAGCTCCCCTAAAAGACCCTATTTATATCAATGTCAACGGCAGCCATATCGCAATACGGTGCTCTCTGGCCAAACAAATTGAACTTGAAATTACGGAAGATCCCCTAAGCTTATGAGCAAAAGCATCAAGGTTGCGCTTATAGGCAATCCCAACACTGGAAAAACCTCAGTTTTCAACCAACTCACCGGACTAAAGCAGAAGGTAGGCAACTACCCTGGCATCACCGTAGAAAAAAAGCAGGGAACCTGCAAGCTTCCAGGAGGGGCAAAAGCCAATATTCTTGATTTGCCCGGAACCTATAGTCTTAACACCACTTCTTTGGATGAAAGCGTGGTGGTGGAATTGTTGCTCGATAAAAACGATAAGGATTTTCCGGATGTGGCCGTAGTGGTGACCGATGTGGAAAACCTCAAACGGAACCTGCTGCTCTTTACCCAGATAAAAGATTTGAAAATTCCAACCATTCTGGTCGTCAATATGGCTGATCTTATGTCCAGAAAGGGGATTTCTGTGGACATTCAAAGGTTGGAGCAAGAGTTGGACACCAAGATAGCTTTGGTAAGCACGCGCAAAGGTCGCGGCATACAGCATATCAAAGAGCTTATTGCCAACTATGAGTCGATTTCGTCCAAGCCCAATATGGACACCGAAAGAATTGCGCCAGAATACTTTGGGCAGCTTAAAAAGGCTTTTCCAAAGGAAAATTTATACAAGTTGTGGCTTGTTATTACGCAAGACGTAAACTTTACCAAGGTCGAAAAAAAACGTATTGAAGACGCTACTTCTTTTTCCACGAAATCCAAAACGGGGCTCAAAAAACTACAGCATCGAGAGACTGTACTACGTTATCAGTTTATCAACCAAGCCCTAAAGGATACCTATAAGATGGATTTTTCCGCTGCAAAGGGATTAAGGGCATCACTGGATCGAATTCTTACCCATAAGGTTTTTGGCTACGTCATATTCTTTGCGATTCTCCTGCTGATTTTTCAGGCTATTTTTGACTGGAGCACCTATCCCTCCGACTTTATAGATGCGCAATTTGCAAATGCTTCGGAGTGGATCAAGTCCGTACTGCATGCCGGGGTTTTTACCGACTTATTGGCCGAAGGTGTTCTAGCGGGCATTGGCGGCATTGTTGTGTTTATACCGCAAATTGCTTTTCTGTTTCTGTTTATCTCTTTACTGGAGGAAACGGGTTATATGAGTCGGGTGGTCTTTTTGATGGATCGGTTGATGCGTCCCTTCGGTTTAAGCGGAAAGAGTGTGGTGCCATTGATCTCGGGTACTGCATGCGCCATTCCTGCCGTTATGGCCACGAGGACCATTGAAAGTTGGAAAGAACGCCTGATCACGATTTTGGTCACCCCATTCACCACATGTTCGGCAAGATTACCCGTGTATCTTATCCTGATTGCCCTTGTTATTCCAGAGGGAGGTTTTTTGGGAATGAGTTACAAAGCCCTAACCCTGATGTTGCTCTATCTACTCGGGTTTGGGATGGCCATTTTTGCTGCTTCCATCCTGAACAAGATTCTGAAAATCAGAAGTCGTTCCCTATTTATGGTAGAGATGCCCACCTATCGCCTCCCACTTTTTAAGAATGTGGCCTACACGGTAATTGAAAAAACAAAAAGCTTTGTTTTTGGTGCAGGAAAGATTATTCTCGCCATTTCCATTGTGCTTTGGTTCTTGGGGTCCAATGGTTCTTCGCACGACTTCAAAAATGCAGAAGAGATTGTCAACAAACGTATCCAGGAAGGTGGTCTTAGCGCCTATAGCAACAATTATATCCAAAAACATATCAAATCCTATATGGAAGGGGTTAAATTTGATAAGGACAACCAACCTGATGCTGCTGAGCTGACAGCACTTGGGGACACCCTTCAAAATGTGACCCATCTTCTTAAAGAAAGGGCCCGGGTTCAAGAAATTGCCAGCTATAAATTGGAACACTCCTATATTGGATATGCCGGAAAAGCCATTGAACCATTGGTAAAGCCTTTGGGATACGACTGGAAAATTGGCATTGCCGTCATCACCTCCTTTGCCGCCCGTGAAGTTTTTGTGGGTACCCTGGCCACCATTTATAGTGTGGGGAGCGATGAGGAAGAAACCATTAAAAGCAGAATGGCCGCCGAGCTGGATGAAACGAGCCAAAAGCCCTTGTTCAATTTGGCATCAGGAATCTCTCTGATGCTGTTTTATGCCTTCGCCATGCAATGTATGAGTACCCTAGCGGTTGTGAAACGGGAAACGAACAGCTGGAAATGGCCCCTCTTACAATTGTTGTTCATGAGTACTTTTGCGTATCTTGTTGCACTGGCGGCCTATCAAATCCTAAGGTAATGGATATCGTTCAAAACATCTTGGTTTATCTCACCCTTGCATTGGCAGTGGGTTACCTCCTTTGGAAATTCGTACTGCCCAAATCCCTTATCAGCGGCAGAAAGAAAAGCGATAAAAGTTGTGGCCATGATGGCTGCGGTTGCGATTAATTTGCTTTCTACCGGGATTTAATCCTATTTTCCAGACCTATTCCCTGCTTTAAAGGAGAAATCTTTTCCCATTTTTTTAAAAAGCGCTGTAACGTTTTTTAATTTCCTGACTATATAGGGTAACCAATCAGCTTAAAACAACATTGAAAGAGCTTTCAGATGAAATAATCATGGAAAAAGTGTCCGCGGGAAACCTGGATTTGCTCAAGGTGCTCTTTGAACGATATCACCGGTATGTCTATAATTATTTATACAAAATGTCCGGGGATGCCATGCTCAGTGAAGATTTGACACAGGATGTTTTTTATAAACTGATCAAGTATCGAAGTTCATACAAAAATGGCGCTTTTGTTTCCTGGTTGTTTAGTATCGCAAGAAACAATTTGAAAAGCTATTATACCAGAAATCACCGACTTCATGTGGACATAGAAAATATTTCACATAAAACGGTTGACGATGGGATGGAAAAAAATGAGGAACTCAGCCAACTGCAGCTTGCCCTGGGCAAACTGAACGAAAGTGACCGTGAACTCATTGTATTGAACAGATATCAAGAAATCAAGTACGAGCAGCTGGCCACTATTGTTGGAAGCACACCGGGAGCGGTGAAAACCAGGGTGAGCCGGGCCATGAAAAAACTGAAGGAACTCTATTTTGAGAGCAACTAAAACAAAGCGAACAAATAAAAAAAATAACCATGACAGCATGTAAGGAATCTATATCCGAGCTACTCCACGACTATCTGGACGGGGTCCTGCCCCCAGATAAAAAAGACATGGTGGAAGCTCACTTGGCCTCATGTGAAGCCTGTCGTCAGGAATTGGAAGCATTAAAAACCCTTTTTGGTGCATTTCAAAGTGAAGCCATGGATGTGCCTTCCACTAGGTTAAGAAGTTCATTTGAAGAAGTGTTGGAACAAGAAAAAGCTGGGCAAGGGGTGGTTCATATTCAGGCTAAAAAGAAAAGCTGGACCTCCGACTTCCTTAAGATAGCCGCAGGTATTGCATTGCTTGTGACCGCTTTCCAATCAGGGAGAATTTTGCAACTGGAAAAGTCCAATCAAGATGTGGCGGCCTTGTTGGAGGAGAACCTACAGAACAAACAAATGACCATGCTCTCCTTAATGGAAAACCAATCGGCCAGTAAACGCATCCAAGGGGTCAGCTATATCGAGGATTTTCCAAATCCAGATGAGGCCATCGTAAGGGCATTGGCCAATCGCCTTCTTACCGACGACAATGATAATGTACGGTTGAACGCCTTTGAGGCGCTTGCCAAGTTTTCATCAAGCCCCGAGGTAAAAACTGTTTTCATCGAAGCCTTGGGGCAAGAAAAAAATCCAAGCATTCAAATTGGAATTATTCAAGCCTTGGTCAAAATTCAAGAGAAAAAGGCGGTGATTCCCATGCAAAAATTACTGGAAAAGGAGGATACCCAACCTTTTGTAAAAAATGAAATCGAAATGGCATTGCCAAAAATTATATAAATACAAAAAACGAAGAATCATGAGACAATTATCAATTTTAGTACTCGCCTTGGCGATCAGTAGCTTCACCCAGGCACAAGCAGATTATACCAAGGCCTTGAGCGGAATAGAATGGGTGAAAATAGAATCCAAGGCGGACATCACTTTAAGAACCCAGACTTCCAATGAGATCAGAATTAAGGGCAGTAGGAGTCGTAAAATATCCGAAAAGGCCAAAGGCCTCCGTTTAGTTGGCGAAGGAGGTTCGGACAATACCGAGGTGGGATTTTATGTAGTGCAGGATGGAAATACGTTGATCGTTAAGAACCTGAGAAGGTCAGAAGGTGCCGAAATCTTTCTGCCCAAAAACCAAAATGTTGCTGTAAAAAGTACTTGGAGTGGAGATATAGAAATAGAAGGTTTTGCAGGTGAAATTGAGGCAAATGCCCAACTCAACGGAAGTATTGAAATATCCGATGTAAACGGGCCAGTGACCGCAAATGCCCTTAACGGGGAAATTACTGTGGCCTTTGGTGCTGTAAAACAGGATTCCCCCATCTCCATCTATACAACAAACGGCGGGGTGGATGTGGCCTTGCCTTCCAACACGCCCGCCAACTTGACCTTGGGCACCACCAACGGCGATATTTATACGGACTTTGACATTAAAAGGGCAGAAAAGGATGGTCTAAAATCCATATCGGGAAGAAAAATAAAAGCTTCCATCAACAACGGAGGGGTCAACATTTCCTTGAAATCCACCAACGGTAACATTTATCTAAGAAAAAAGTAAACGCTGAACGGAGTTTATTCATCCAAAAAACAAATCAACATGAAAAAATTAGGAATGCTTATCGCGACAGGCCTCATCAGCCTGTCGCTTCAAGGCCAAAAAATCATTGAAAAGAATATTGCATACAGCAATCAAACCGTAGATTTGGACGTAAAGTTTGCTTCCGATATCGAAGTGAAGACCTGGGACAAATCCACCGTGTATTTTAAGGCGGAAATCTTTGTGAAAGAGGAAGGTTACCAGGATTTATACAGGTTGGATGTTAGGGAAAATAGCTCCACCATAAGCATTTCGTCCGATGCCGATGCCCTACTAAAGGCTCTTCACAAACTATGGGAAAAGGAAGATTCCAATGGACGCCGGCGTCATTATATTACGAGCAATCTCTACGAGTTCAATTATGTACTCTATGTACCAAAAAAGGCCAGGTTTACGGTAAGTAGCATTAATGGAGACCTACGGTCGGAGTTGATTCAAGGTGAATTTACAGCGGACTTGATCAATGGGAACATAGACATCAAAAAGTATAACGGTAATATGGACCTGAAAACCATTAATGGGGAAATTGATTTGGTGATACGGGACTCCCGACTTTACGCTGAGACCATTCATGGGCTTATCTATGCGGATGAGGATTTAAACTTAAAAGTAACCGACCGTCATGTGGGCCAAAAAGTGGAAGGCAACCTTGGCAACGCTACTTACCGACTTAAATTGGACACCATTAACGGCAATATGTACCTACGGTTGTGAGCATTCGGTTACATTTTTCGACCTGTTTGTTTATCGTTTTATGTCTATTGGGTTGCAAAAGGGAAGTCGTCTTTATTCAGGATGCTGAAGATATGGAACGCATGGAACCAGATTCCATTTTGTTGGCCGAAATGATTTCAATCCGAGAACAGGCCATGATTACAAAAAATATGCCCATGGCGCTTTCTCAATTTGCAAAGGAAGCCACTTGGATAAACTCACAAGGTTATTTTTTTGAGGGCAAGGACGAGGTGGAAAAGTTTCACGGCATGCTCGCTGGTAATGACTCATTGGATTATTGGTATACAGCCGGAAAACCGAAAATCCGAATCTTGGACTCCAACAATGCTTTGGTCTACTATTCGTGGAAAATGTTTTGGTATCAGAAGGAGCAAAAAACCGACACGGTGATTCGAGAAATAGGCTTGATGACCCTCAATGCGCAAAAGCAAAACAACCAATGGGAGTGGGTAGCAGTGACCAACCAACATACACCCTGGTTTTATGAACAAATTGAGGCTATGACCATTGAATAGTCCTATAAAAGCGAGGCTATAAAACTGTAGAACAGAAGTGCCCATGCAATCACCAATAGTAGTCCACCTATTGGGGTAACAGGGCCTAAAAAACGAAGTTTTTTTCCACTGGAATCGCTTAACACAAGGCCGTAAATACTAAATGAGAACAATACGGTTCCCCAGACAAAGCAATTGACAATATATTGGTCAAGAGGACCATCGAAACCAAGGTTAAATGCCAGTACAAGCAGCACAATGGCGTGGTACATTTGGTATTTTACACCTGTCTCAAAACTTTGGAGTTGTTGTGGGGTCAGTTTCTTTTTGAGTGCATGAGCCCCAAAAGCTCCTAAAATTATGGCCAGCAAGCCAAAAAATGCTCCTGCAGTCTGGGCTAGCAATATAGATTCCATAGGTTGATATTTTGTCTTAAAACGCCACGCTGATTTCGGTATCACCCGCAACTTTAAATCGGCATTCATGATATTTGGGAGGACCAAACGTCTTCATTTTGGCTTTGGAAAAAGCCACCTTTTCCGTTGGGATTCCCAGCCAGTTGGTGTCCAGTTTATCGTTGCCATTGGCATCGTGAAAAATTGCAAGTGCATATTCCCCATTGGGCATATCTTTCAAGGTTATGCTAATGGCACCCTCATGGGCGGGAGCACTGGTGGCCTTTACCACACCCTCAAACTTTAAAAAAGAAGATTCGGAATTATACACCGCCACATTTACCTTCCCTTCCTCCGAAGGGATATTCCCAACATGCACAGAGAGTTTGTTCTGGGCCAAAATCCCAAAGGGAACGCAAAAAATCAAAAGGAAGAGTTTTTTGGAAAAGAAATGGGAATTCATTCGGTTCGATTTACATTGGAATCCAATTGAGCTTGCAAAATATCATAAAATTTTTGAGTCTCAAGGCTATCTTTAAGATTCACGAAGAGTTTTAAGGAATCTTTATGTATCAGCTTTATTTTTTGTTGGGCCAGATCGTCCACAAAGAAATACACCTTGTTTTGCGTTAAGGAATCTGAAAAAACACCTTTTTCGGCCACCAACCATGAAAATCCGCTGGAACGCTCCAATTCTGGAAGGCGTGCCACCATTTCCAAACTATCAATGTCCGCCAAAGGGATACGTTGATAATAAAATCCAGATAAGATTTTTAATTCGCCCTCCTCAATTTTATGCCAATTCTTATAATGGGCCAGAAAAGCAAAAAAACAGGCAACCAGTGTAAGGACAATCAATATATTCCAAAACCAGTGCCGTTTCTTTTTACTCATTTTTGTTTTGTGTTGTAAATTTGTCAAACCATGCAACCGTATGCGCGATCTTGGTGATCAAATTACTCGGTTTACTGGCAATTCCATGACTTGCTCCTGGGATTTCTACCAGAACGGTCTCAATCTTGCGCAATTTAAGGGCATGGTATAGTTGTTTGGCCTCGCTGGGTGGGGTACGTAAATCATTCATACCCACCATCACCATAGTTGGGGTCTGTATATTACCAACGAGTGAAATAGGAGAAAATTTCCAATAGCCCTCAAAATTTTCCCAGGGTTGGCCCGGGTAGCGATGCTCGGCATAATAGAAGTAATTATCCGCCACCAAGGTTTTACTGATCCAGTTCATTACCGGTTTGGCTACCACTGCGGCTTCAAAGCGATTGTTTTTGCCAATCATCCATGCGGACATAATCCCCCCAGCGCTTCCGCCCGTAACAAACAACTGGTCCTCATGGGCAATTCCCATTTGAATGCAGTGATCCACACCGTCCATAACGTCCTTGTAGTCCTCACCGGGGTAGTTGTTGTACAGGAGATTTCCAAACTCCTCGCCATAACTGGTACTTCCTCTTGGGTTGGGATAGAAAACAATGTATCCCGCTGCGGCATAGAGCTGCATTTCAACTGAAAATCGATCTCCATAATTCAGGATTGGCCCTCCATGGTTTTCCACCATAAAAGGATATTTTTTGGTGGCATCATAATTGGGTGGGTAGACCACCCAACCTTGAATATTCCTTCCATCCACAGAAGATTTGTACCATAACTCCTCCACTTTGCCCAAATCTCGATAAGCCAATAGAGGTTTGCTCAGCGCTGTTATCCGAATGGGTGTTTTTGATTTGGCCTTGAGTACGGCCAATTCCGCAGGATAGTCAGGTCGGGATTGTGTATAGGCAATGTTCCCGTTTTTGGCCACACTAAATGACCCGCTGGCATAAGGTCTTCCCAAGGTGGTTCCCCCGATATTGTCCAACAATTTGGAAACCTCTCCCTGAAGCGAAATATGTCCTACCTTTCCGTTGCCCTTGTCATCATAGGCTACATAAAGTCCATTGCTTTTGGCATCCCATTGGATATCCGAAATGGTCCTGTCCAACTTGCCGGAAATGGTTTTTTTACCACTTCCATCCACATTCATGATATGAACTTTACGAATTTGAAATGCCTGTACCTGATCCTCAAATCCCAAATAGGCAATGTACTTACCATCTGGGGAGACCTTTGGACTGTAATCCGGTCCATTTCTATCCGTAAGCCCTTTAATCTCGCCGCCATCCACTTCGACCAAGTAGATTTCACTATTTCTAAAGCGATATTCCCAATCTTCTACCCGGTTGGCCGAGAAATAAATCTTTCGGGCGTCCTTGCTCCAAGATAAGGTTCCTCTATGGTGCCAGTCGCCCGAGGTAATCTGTCTTGGGGCTCCTCCCACAGCCGGAATAGTAAAAATATGGTTGAATCCCGGTTTTATGTATCCCCTACCATCGGCTTCATGATAGACCCTGTCCGTTATACGGGGGGCTTCTGCCCACTTGGCGCCTTTTGGTTTTTTAGGGATTTTGGCGATAACGGGCGGTGCTTTTGGCACATTCATGGAAAATGCCAACTGCTTGCCATCTGGGGACCAAGTCAATGAACTTGGGCTGAACGGAAGTTGGGTCAGTCTTGCGGTTTTGCCCGTGGACACCCAATACATATAGATTTCCGACCCCTCGTCCGTACTGCTCGAAAATGCAATTCTATCTCCGGAAGGTGACCATTTGGGACTACTTTCATTGGCCTCCCTAGAGGTCATTTTTTGATGCCCGCTACCGTCCGGTTTTACCAACCAAAGATTCCCCTTTGACTTATCCTTTAGGATATCATAGCCCATTCTACGATAGACAATCCATTCCCCATTTGGTGATATTTGGGGGTTGGAGGCATACTGCAAATCAAAAACATCCAAATAGGAAAAATTGGATTTTTGGGCAGAGGCAAACTGCAAGGTCCCAAGCAATATCAGGGACAAAAGAAATCGCTTCATAAACATATTATTTGTAGCTTTAAAGGTAGCGAAAAGATATGGCCCAAAACACCCTATTCTGAGTACCTATTTTATTTCTGGATTTCCACAACCAACCACAGGAAATCCTTTTCAGCTTTGTATTATTTATGATGAATCGCTTTGGTTTGACTTTATTCCTGTCATGGTATGAGGGTTTTTATTCCGCAGCCTTGGGCGTGGCCGTTCTGGTTGGTGAATATTATTTGATATCCTATGGTCATCGGTTTATAAAGTCAAAAATTGAAAAAGAGGCTGCGGAAAGGGGTATTGCCTGCAAAGTGGTGCTAAGTAGGGTACAAACCATTTGGTACGCCCAACCAAAAAAAACTTCCAAAATTGATAAGGCTGCTTTGGAGCTTCGCTTGGCGCTCTACCTTGTAGGTCTTGTTGCTGTTGGACTTTTATGGTTGGGGCTATTGGTATGTTTGGGAATGTTGTTGCAACATGTGGCTTAGGATTCTTTTAATACCTTAGGACTGTGCTCGCCAGTAGGCACGGTATCAATCAAAAGTAATATGCAGCTTCAACTTTCTGTGGTCCAACTTGTCACCATCTGTGCCATTGCCAATGGGTTTGTCTTTGGTTTCTTGGTCTTACGAAAAAAAGAAAACCGATTCGCAAATTGGTTTCTTGCCTTGACCATTATTTCTATGAGCCTTACGTTTACGCCCTATATGCTGGATCCTTCCATTTGGCAAGAGGAGCGGTGGCTTGCATGGCTTCCTTTTTCATTATCCTATTGGATCGGCCCTGCATTTTATTTTTATGTCAAAAGTCTTACCCAACCCAACTGGCGATTCACCAAAAGACAACTTTGGCATTTTGCGCCTATCCTACTCAATTATATCCACAGCCTATACCATGGTATTTTTTCTGGAAACCATCATCCGTATTATTGGTTTCACGCTACCGCGGAATTATTTCAGTCCGCCGCCATAATCTCTGTTCTAATCTATATGTTTATTTCATTGCGGATAGTCAATCGGTATCAGCGCCTGCTTATGGACAATGTTTCAAACACTTCCAAAATAGATTTGCAATGGTTGAAGCAGATTATTAGGGTCATCATAATTTCTTTCGTCTTCATTTTGGTCTTTCTGGTCATTAGCAGTGGATTAAGTGGCATGGTGTTTTTTGAGCAATGGGATCGGTACAGAAACGTCGTGCTTATGCTATATGCCTGCGTATTGTATTGGATAAGCATACATGGGTTTTTGCAGGCCCAAATGCTTCAACTTGTCTGTTCAGAAAAAGAAAATCCTGATTTATCAGCAATAGAGTTTAAGGATGTCCTTGAAAAGCTACATCGAACAATACGTACCCAAAAACTGTTTAAAAATCCCGACTTAAGCTTATCAGATTTAAGTAGGGAAGTTGGTATTTCTGAAAGGACCATTTCAGAAGCCATTAATCGGGGACTTGGTAAAAATTTCTTTCAGTTCATCAACGAATATCGCGTGAAAGAAGTACAAGAAATCTTAATAAACCCGGCCTGTTCACATCTCAAAATCATCAGCTTGGCATTCGATTCGGGGTTTAATTCCAAGGCCACATTCAACAGGATATTTAAGTCGTATACGGGACTCACTCCCAAGGAATATAAATCAAAAAACATGTCCTAAAACGGTTTTTGAGACCTCAAAACAGGCATTGAGACTTATAAATTCCACAGCATGTATACCTTGAAATCAAATTCATATCATCATGCGAAAAACATTTTTAGTATCTCTGGCCCTTACTTTTTCATTCCCTCTATTCTCCCAGTCCATCAAAGACCTAGATTTCCTAATTGGTTCTTGGGAGGTGGAGGAAACCATCTATCCCGGAACGGAAAAGGAGTACCAAGAAATTGGAAAAAGAACCTGTGAATATTACCTCAACGGACAATTTATCAAATGTGAATCGGAGACCGTTGTCCAAAAAAATGGTCATAAACGCTACTATTCGTATGTAATCAACTATGACAAAAAGGAAGCATGTTTTAGGGCCACCAATCTTGCCCATGACTTTCCCTTGCACGGTCAGTTTAAATGGTTTTTGGACAAGGACAACCAGCGCATTATCGCCATTACTCCAAAAAACGTGATTGAAGATCGTTTCTTCAGGGCGGTCATTTCGTATGCCGACCCTGACAAGCTGGTTTGGAACGGATGGGCCAGCGTGTTTAAAAAAGACAAGGACTGGATTCAGATTTTTAATGATATTGCAACACGTGTAAAATAGGGACATAGTCCCAGAATAATAGAAACCGTCCATTACTTGTTATCTTTGATGAGTTCAAATAGCTACGGATGGATTTTACCAACAAAAACGTATTGATTACGGGAGCTTCCCGGGGTATTGGAAAAGCTACGGCCATGGCCTTTGCTGAAAAAGGCGCAAAAGTGGGCATCAACTATAAAAGCAATGAGGCTGCGGCCGGGGAAACCCTTAACGCCCTGTCTGGAGATGGACATAAACTTTTTCAGCAGGATGTTAGCGATAAGGACGGTGCCCAAGCTTTGATCTCCGATTTCATTGGACACTATGGGTCCCTTGACATTTTGGTAAACAACGCGGGCATTTCCATTTTCCATGACATTGATGAAGTGGATTTCGACCACTGGACAGAAGCTTGGAAAAAGATCTTCGAGACCAATTTGTTTGCGGTTTCCAACCTATGCTATTGGGGTGCCAAATCCATGATGGAATCTGGAGGCGGGAAAATTGTAAATGTATCTTCCCGCGGTGCCTTCAGGGGGGAACCCACCAAACCGGCCTATGGGGCAAGTAAGGCTGCCTTGAATGCCATGAGCCAGTCCTTGGCCAAAAAATTGGCGAAGCACAATATTCATGTGGGGGTTGTGGCCCCTGGATTTACGGAAACCGAAATGGCGGCTCAAACCCTAACTCCGGTAGAACGTGAAAATCTATTAAGAGAATCTCCCTTTCAAAGGATGGCACAACCCGAGGAAGTAGCACACGCAATTTTGTTCCTAGCTTCGGATGGGGCTTCTTATTCTTCCGGCGCCATTATCGACGTTAATGGGGCTTCATATCTTAGAAGCTAATATGAAGGCATCCACCATTGCTCAACTCAAAAAAGAACTGCAACACCGTTCCCCAGAGGAGCTATTGGCGCTATGTCTACGCTTAGGGCGATTTAAAAAGGAGAACAAGGAACTCCTCACCTATTTGTTGTTTGAGGCCGATCACGAAGCTGGTTATATCGAATCGGTGAAAACCGAAGTGGATGAAATGTTCGAGGAAATCAATACCAATAGTTTTTACTACATCAAAAAAAGCGTAAGGAAAATTCTTCGCACCATCAAAAAGTATGTTCGATACTCTGGGAAAAAGGAAACCGAGGTGGAGTTGTTATTGTATTTCTGTGAGAAGCTAAAAGATTTTCGTCCTTCCGTAAAACTAAATATCGCTTTGCGAAATCTGTACGATCGCCAAATAGCCTTTATTGACAAAAAAATAGTGGCATTGCATGAAGACCTACAATACGATTTCAATCAAATTCTTGATGAATTGAGGTAACAAGAGGCAACCTTTATATCCCATTTCTGCGTCTTATTCCAGAGAACCTTAATCAATCAAAAATGGGAGCCAATAAAAAAACCGCCCGCATGGCAGGGCTTTTGTACTTTTTAATTGCTTTAACTGGCATTTTTAGCCTAATGTATGTTCCCTCACAACTCATAGTTTGGGACAACCCAGCAGAAACTGTGGCAAACATCAGGTCCTCGGAATTTTTGTTCCGATTGGAAATTTTATGTGAACTGCTCTGCTACTTGATTTTTGTTTTCCTCCCTTTGGTGCTTTTTCAATTGTTCAAAAACGTCCATAAAAACATGGCCGTACTCATGGTAGCTTTGGTCATCGTCAGCGTTCCCCTTTCCATGGGCAGTGTAGTACATAAATTTGATGTATTGTCCCTTTTGGGCAAAGCCGAATATTTGGAGGTATACAGTGCCGCCCAAATTCAAGCACAGGTCATACTGGCCTTTAACTCTTATTTTAAAGGTATCCTGGTATCCCAGATTTTCTGGGGTCTTTGGCTTTTCCCTTTTGGTTATTTGGTCTTTAAATCTGGATTCCTTCCCAAAATCTTGGGTCTCTTTCTTATGGTTGGGAGTGTTGGCTATTTTATAGACTTTATAGGTAGGGTCCTTTACCCAGATTATAATGCACTTTGGATTTCAGATTACATTACCATTCCTGCCAGCATTGGGGAATTGGGTACTTGCTTATGGTTATTGATCATGGGCATTAAAACCCCAACCAAAACAAATTAAGAAATGACAGCTTAGTTAGAATTGAATCGGCTCCTGTTTGGCAAAATCAGTCTCGGTGATCCGTTGTCCATTAATTTTGGCCGTATCCCAATCCTGGGCGATTTTCCAATGTCCATCGATTTTCTTCAGCACAATATGGAACTGGCCATGACTAAAATTGGTATTCCCCTCTTTATCCGTAAACCCTATCCGATAGAATCCAACTTCGTAGGAGGTTGTGGCGTTGGTATGTCTGCTATCGAACCAAAAATCCAAACTGATGGAAACCCCATCTTCCATACTCTTTTTAAAGCGTTCCAAATTTTTAGCTTTAAAAGTATTTTCGGTATCGATACCATCCGGGGTTACCCGAAGTACTTCATTGGCATAGGTGGCATTTAAAGCTTCGCCATCCAAGGTCTCAAAAGCATTTTTGAAGGGCTTCCAAACCGTTTGGTCAATCACTTTTTGAATGTTGTCTACTTCCGTTTGCGCATACCCCATCCAACTAAGACATAAAATACCACAGATAATCAGTTTTCGCATTGTTTTCATTTTTATTCCTTTTAGTTAGCCCAGGCCTACATCCAACATCATCATAATAATAAACCCACCGATGAAACCCATGGTGGAGATGTCGGTATACTTATCCCGTTGGGTTTCGGGTATCACTTCCTCTACCACCACAAAAATCATGGCACCCGCGGCAAAGGAAAGGGCATAGGGCAAAATAGGTTCAAAGGTCAATACCGCCCAAGCTCCAAGTACGGCTGCAATGGGTTCCACCATAGCGGATGCCTGACCGTACATAAAACTTTTGGTCCTGCTCAATCCCTGTCTTCGCAAGGGCATGGCCACAGCAAATCCCTCCGGGAAATTCTGGAGTCCAATCCCGAGGGCCAGTGCTACCGCCCCTCCAATACTGGCGCCCTCAAATCCGGCAGCTACCCCACCGAAAAGTACGCCTACGGCCAATCCTTCAGGAATGTTGTGCAGGGTAATGGCCAAGGTCAGCAGTGTGGTCCGGTGCCAAGGTGTTTTTACCCCTTCGGCCTCACTTTCTTTAAAATTGATATGTAAATGGGGTAACACCTTATCCAGTCCAAAAATAAAGGCAGCGCCTAACAGGAAGCCAACGGCAGCCGGAATCACTTTTATAAATCCCTCGCCCTGACTCATTTCAATACCAGGGGACAGTAGGCTCCAAAAACTAGCAGCGACCATAACTCCCCCAGTAAAACCAAGCATGCCATCCAAAACAGCCCTGTTCATTCCTTTAAAGAAAAATACTAAGGCTGCTCCTGCTGCTGTAAGCCCCCAAGTAAATAATGTGGCATACAAGGCCGCCAAAATGGGGTTAATGCTTTCAAAATAGTGTATTACTTCTTCCATTAGTCGTTCTTTTTAACATAAAGGTTTGATGCTATTTGATGCGAGATATGAAGCTCCGATATATCAATTTTAATATGGAGCGATTGGTCAAAATCTTCCTTTTCCAACACTTGAATGGTTTT
>JBCCUY010000028.1:0-18076 GCA_039196145.1 Bacteroidota bacterium | reverse complement strand
TCCCAATCCTCCAGCAGTCTTCCCAATTCCAACTAGATTGTTGTTGGCCCTAAATACCCCACGATCAAAGGTGACCGTGAAGGCGCGTTGCAAAAATGGAACTTCCCCGTTGCCCTTGGTAGCATTGATATCTATATACCATAAATCAAAGGATTCCAGAACCAAGGCTGTATTTACGGGCGATTCTTCAATAAAGTCGTCTTCAATAAGGACTTCTGTGTAACAAGAACTGGCCAACAAGCCTATACTTATAATTGCTAAGAGTAGTTTTCCATTTTTCATACTTTCGGTTTTTGATTCAGTTTGAATAGACCAAGCACCATGCCAAAACTTTAAATAATTGATAATCAGTATTTAACACCTCGTTAAATATATTTTTTAGTTTTGCCCTTAAATCTGGACAATGAAGGAAAATCTTCGTTTTGGTGTTATTGGCGGAGGAAGCTGGGGTACCGCTATTGTAAAAATGCTTTCCGAAAACTTGGACCAACTTTCCTGGTACATGCGAAGTGATTCCGCCATCAGACATTTACAAAAGGAAAACCACAATCCCAATTATCTAAGTTCCGTAGAGTTTGATGTTTCCAAACTTCACCTCAGTAACGACATGAATTCGGTGGTTGACGAATCAGATGTACTCGTTTTTGCCATTCCCTCTGCTTTTTTGGAGGCAGAACTACAACAATTGTCCACCTCATTGAAGGATAAAATCATTTTTTCCGCTATTAAGGGCATTGTACCTGAAAGTGGTTTGATCGTTGGGGAACACTTTCATGATGAGTACCAGATTCCGTTTGAAAACATAGGGGTGTTGACCGGTCCCTGCCATGCCGAAGAGGTTGCCCTGGAGCGCTTGTCCTACCTTACCATTGCCTGCGCTGATGCCGCCAAAGCGGAATTGGTGGCAAACACCTTACAAAGCCATTATATCCGAACTAAAATTTCTGATGACATTATTGGTACGGAGTATGCGGCCATGCTCAAGAATATCTACGCTATTGCCGCGGGGATAGCCCATGGGTTGGGTTATGGTGATAATTTCCAAAGTGTGCTCATGAGCAATGCCATCCGAGAGATGAAGCGATTTATAGACAAGGTCTACAAAATGAAGCGCAACATTAATAATTCGGCCTATTTAGGAGACCTATTGGTTACGGGTTATTCGGTTTTTAGTCGAAATAGAATGTTCGGGAACATGATTGGGAAGGGATATACGGTCAAGAGTGCCATGATGGAGATGAATATGGTTGCCGAAGGGTACTACGCGACCAAAAGTGCACATTTGATCAACCAAAACCGCATCAAGAAAACCAAAACTCCGATTATAAACGCAGTATATCAAATACTTTACGAAAACAAGAACCCCAAAAAGGTGTTCCGAAAGCTTACCGAAAAACTGAACTAATTCAGTTCAAAAGAATATCATCAGCAATGCTCTTCCCTCTTGGAATGGTAATGTCTTGGATATCAATGCTCAGAGCATCGTAGGATTTAATATGTTCCTTGTTCACAATATAGGACTTGTGCACCCTTCTAAAGTTTTGTGGGAGCTGTTCCAAAGCACCCTTAATACTTCCATAGCTGGTGATCTTGGATTTGTCCGATAGATGATAGGTAACATAGTTCCCCAATCCTTCTACATAAAGAATGGTGTCTATGGGAACACGATGTGTTTTTCGATTGGAACGCACCTCCAAAATCTCACTTTCCAAATTTTGGTTCCGCTCATGTTCAATGGCCCAAAGCTGAAAAAGTTTTAGGGCCAAAATAAATAGTACGGTGGTATTGATCAGGATAATTGCCCGCACCAAATTCATCGCGTTGAACAACCCAGCAGTAGAATCGTTGAGTAACAACTCTTCATAAAAAAGATGGATGAAAACCCGCTGCATGATTCCACCTATAAAAAGTAGAATACCGTAACCCAAGAAAAAGCTTGTGAACTTTCTTTTCAGCAGGTATTTGGGGAGTAAAAAATAAATGGTCACGTATACCGCCAGAATGCGAATGGGGAGTAACACAAATTCAAGATAAAAAGAGGCCAAATAACCTTCTTCCCCAACCCAAATCAATCCAAAAAGAATATAGTACAACACCCAAAAAATGGCGTGTGTTGCTATTCTGGAATTAAATAGATAGAAGTTGGTACTGGATTTCATGATGCGCTTCTGAACTCGTCATGCCCGGCATGGATTTGATATAAAAAAACCATGCCTTGGTATAAATTCTCCCTCAGCTAAAAATAGGCAATCTAATTTTAAGAAAATCATAAAACAACATAGCATGAAACTTAAAAGTAGTATTGTATCAACATTTATTTTTCTTCTCTCCATATTTTCCGCTGAGGCCCAGGAGTTGGGCCGCAGAAGCTCATGGGAAGCCAAAATAAGCGGCCCCGCAAATAACTCTCCTGGAGCAAAAATCAACTCGATTGAAACGAATAGTCCACTTAACAAGTCAGGGTTTTTGCCAGACGATGTGATCATTGAAGTCGATGGCATTGCCATAACTTCTGATGAAAATTGGACCGAGGCGAGTTATGGTCTTAGAGCCAACAACAAGATTCATATCAAAGCGGTCAGGAATGCCAAATTAATCGAAAAGGAGGTTGTTTTCAATCCCTTGGAAAAGGAAACCCATACAGGTTTGGATACCTATTATGAAGAAGTTACCAGCATTTACGGAGTTACCCAACGAACCATCATCACCAAACCAAAAAAAACCGGGAAACAACCAGCTGTTGTCCTCATCGGCGGATTAAGCTGTTCCAGTATCGAAACGTACCCTGGAAGACGGGGCAATTGGGTGCAGACCATCAAGGATTTGGTAGAAAAATCGGGGATGGTGGTCATGCGCATTGAAAAGCCAGGGGTGGGCGATAGCCAAGGCGATTGCAGTCAATCCGATTTCATTACAGATTTGGAGGGATACCGGGCAGCCATTCGGAACCTAAAATCTAAACCTTATGTTGATTCAGATAAAATCGTGGTTTACGGTTCCAGTATGGGTAGTGCCCTTGCGCCATTGCTAGCCAACGAGTTTAATTTGGCGGGGGTCATTTCCGATGGTACTTTCTTCAAGACCTGGTACGAACATATGCTGGAAATTGAACGTCGCATACTCCAATTTCAAGGAAATTCAGAATCGGAAATTGTGGAGAAAATGAACAAGTATTACATCCCGTTGTATTACGGAATGCTCATCGAAAAAAAGACCTATCAAGAGGTGGTGGACGCCTATCCGGCCTTAGCTGCCTATAACTACCATTCTCCTGCGCATATGTACGGACGGCCCGTTGCCTATTACCAACAATTACAGGATTTTAATCTTGCCGGACAATGGGAAAAGCTAAAGGTGCCCGTGCGGATTTTACGTGGACAGAACGACTGGATCATGTCCTCTTTTGATAATCATATGATTATGAAAGTTTTGGAACGGAATGGACATCAGGACCATATTTTACATGAATATCCTGGATTGGACCACTGGAACACCATTCATAAAACACCCAAGGATTCTTTTGAAGGAAATCCTGGGGAATGGGACGAGGGCACCATCAATCTCATTGTTGGTTGGGCACAGGACATCGTGGGATTGGATTCCAAATAAAGGTAAAGCCTTTGCATCCTTTAGGGCCGGTCAGGACCTACCATCTTTCCGGCCTTTTAGTCCCTGAATTGCCTTTAGATATTTTTCAAGTTCCAACCGCACCCTTGGAAACAAAAACAACAGCCCGATCATGTTGGGGAAAACCATGGCCAAAATCATGGCATCAGAGAACTTGATTACAGCATCCAAGGTAATAGCCGCCCCTAGGATAGTGAACATCAAGAAGATTACTTTGTAGACAAGATCCGACCATTTGCCCCTTCCAAACAAATATTTCCAGGCTTGCAGGCCATAGTAGGACCAGGACAATATGGTTGAGAACGCAAATAGAATAACGGCAACCACCAATATATAAGATGACCCACTTATGGCATTTTCAAACGCCAATGAGGTAAGGTTGATACCTCCTACTCGGGAACCATCCATCATCAGTACCTTATTGTTCAGTACATCCCCGTATATAAATGCTCCTTCCATATTAAAAAGGATAAGAACCACTGCTGTCATGGTGCAAATAAGCACCGTATCAATAAACGGTTCCAACAAGCCTACCAAACCTTCTGAAGCAGCGTATCTCGTCTTCACTGCCGAATGGGCAATTGCCGAAGACCCAGCTCCCGCCTCATTGGAAAATGCAGCTCTACGAAAACCTTGGATCATCACCCCAATAAAACCTCCGGTAACCGTCGCTTTTGGGGAAAAGGCATCCTTAACGATGGTAGCCAATGCGTCATCCACTAAATCTATATTGGAGATGATTATAAAAAGTGCGGCCAACACATAAAGCAATGCCATAAATGGAACTGTCTTCTCGGTTACCTTGGCAATTCGTTTTATGCCACCTATGATCACTATTCCCACCAAAATGGCAATGACAATCCCGATTAAGGTTCCCGCCGCCTCATGCTGAATTCCAAACTGGACAATAATTTGGGCAGCAGCCTGATTGGTTTGGAAAGCATTGCCCCCTCCCAAAGACGCCCCAATACACAAGATTGCAAACATAGCGGCCAATACCTTTCCCAAATTTTTATAGCCTTTACTTTTTAAACCCTTGCTCAAATAGTACATGGGTCCGCCAAACACATTTCCTTTCTCGTCAATATCCCGATATACCACACCCAAAGTGCATTCCACAAATTTGGTGGACATCCCCAACAATCCGGCTAAAATCATCCAAAAGGTAGCTCCGGGACCTCCTATGGAAATGGCTACGGCCACCATGGAAATGTTTCCCAAACCCACTGTGCCTGACACTGCCGTTGCCAGCGCTTGAAAGTGATTGACCTCACCATTTTCCCCATCCTCCGAACTCTTGTCCAAACTGTCGTAGTTACCTCTCACAATTCGGAGGGAAATTGGAAACAAGCGGACGTTTACCCCTTTAAAATAGACCGTAAAAAAAAGCGCACCCAATATGAGCAGGAGCAATACGACAGGTATTTGGGCTCCAAAAATGTCTATCGTTCCCAGAATTAGGGCCTCCCACCATTGTGCAAAAGGCATAAAAGAATCGTTGATTCTTTGATCTAATCCTCCAGTCGAATTACCCAATATATGAATGGTTGTTTCTGGTAATCTGAGAAATGGAAATTTCATATGGTCTTGGTTTTCAAATTCTGTTGAAATTGAAACAAGACTTTTGAAAAAGAAGAAGAGGTCGGAAAAAACTATGGAGTGTCGGTAAATTTGGAAACCGACAAATTAAACATAAGTGGTTGATTTACAGAAATATATTTTCTGGGGGTATGATAAGTCTAATCTTTCTATCCCTGTTTTCCGACATTTCAAATAGTGTGTTCTTTAGGGGGATTAGGTGTTGTTCCTTGCTCCAATTACCTTCTCCAAAGAGTCCATCCAAAAGGGCCGCGAGCAGTCTTTTGATTTGATTGTAATCTGAAATATCATATTTTTTTCCGGTCACGGAGAAGTTTTTTGGTTTGATTTCTAGCCAAGGATTTTCTCCTTTTTTGCACTTTTGGGCAAACTCTAAAAGTAGAGCGTTCGACTTTGGACTCAGCACAATTTTACGCTCCTTGGTTCCCGGAAATCCGTTCAAAACAACAGTAGGAATCCATTTTCCCGAAGCATCTTTTTCTTTTGAAAAAATCAAACTTAGGTTTGCAGATTTTGGAATAATGCTTTCTGCCAACTCCTTGACCCAGCTCAATGCCAAGGCAAAAAAGAGCATAATCAAATTAGCCTTAAAAATTGCTGAGAAAAGCAACTGGTTTTCAAGAAACTGCGAAAGCTTTAGAAACTGTGTCAGTAATGTTATGACAATACAGAACAATGACAGCCATGAAAGGACTTTTAGCCTTCTTTTCGCGAAGGACTCCCATAAAACGCCTCCTAAAAAAATAAGGGTGAACACCGCATAGTATACATCCGGTTCTTGAACAAACCCATATGCTTTTCCTATAATAAGTTTATGTAATGTTTGCCCAAAACAGAACAAAAAAGGAATTCCAACAATGTATCGCCAAAACCCTCCTTTTATTATGGGGACCAGCGGTGGGGGTAGATATCTAAACCAGGGAAGGGCCAGTAAAATAAACAGACTATTGAACAGCGAAAAAATGCTGCGCCAACTTTCAAGTTGTAGCAAGCTCTCCGGTATTTTTTCTGAAAAGTAAACTTCAAACAGGCCTGAGAAAGACCAGGCCAAAATGGACAAAGCCAACCAAACCTGTCCAAAATCATTTTGTTTCTTCCCGATTTGCCACCAGATGGCCATCAATGCCATAAATGCAAAGAAGCATACGGCAAACTGCCACCAACCGTAAAATGAAAGAAGATTGCCCTCCATAGGAATACTGCAACTATTTTTCCAAATATAGAGAAATCAAAAAGGTAGGTCCGGTTTGTTCCAGGTCTTGCCTTTTATACCCTATTGATCGAAAAATTGGAATGCGAATCCAGCTCGGATAGAAGTTTTTCCCTGAAGGACTGGATTTCCTCATTTCCATACCCATAGGCTTTTTTGAATTCCTCCAGGACCAGTTCCATGTGCAAGCGAATACTTTCAATATCAAAATACAACCTACCTGTTCGTCGGATAAAGAAATCCATTGGGTTCAAGGCCATTTCGTTCGCTATCGAAAACTGTACCTCCGCCCTAATAAGTTTCACATAAGGATCCTTATTTCGAAGGGTTGCATAGTTTTCCAAAATGATATCGGTTTGCTTTCCATAGGTGGTCACCAGATACCAAGCATCGTATTCACTAAAACCGTCGGGCAGCATTCTATCCTGGACTTCTGCCATGTATTTTTTTACATGTTTGAACTTTTTAAATGCACTCCCGCAAAGCGGGATCTCGGCCGTTGAGCATTCTTTCGGTTTGTTGCCAAAGTCCTCTTCCATTTTTTGGGCAATACGGTTTACCGTACGTTCGGCCATTTTCCTATACCCAGTTAACTTGCCGCCTGCTATACTGATCAAGCCCGTGTCCGACGTGAAAATTTCATCCTTTCTGGACAATTCCGAAGCCGACTTGCCTTCTTCATGAATCAAAGGACGCAGCCCTGCCCAAGAAGAAACGATATCGTCCATTTCTAAATGAATGTCCGGGAACATATTGTTGACGGCAGAAATCAAATAAATGGCGTCTGCTAAATCCGTCTTTACATGATCTTTGTCCAGGTTAAAATTGGTATCCGTAGTACCCACATAAGTGACCTTTCCTCTTGGAATTGCGAAAATCATTCGCCCATCCGGCACATCAAAATAAACCGACTGCTTTACAGGCAATTTTTCCTTTGGAAACACCACATGTACTCCCTTGGTCAAATGGAGTCGTTTTCCTTTTTTGGACTGATTGATGACGCGTAGCTCATCCACCCAAGGACCGGCGGCGCTCACAACGTATTTTGATTTTACCTGAAAAACTTCTTCTCCCCCTGCTTCATCTTTAAAGGCCACCCCGGCTACCTTATCGTTTTCGTATAGAAAATCGGTTACCCTGGCATAATTCAGTGCCTCCGCACCGAAGCTAATACTGGTCTTGATGTTCTCGATGGTCAATCTGGCGTCATCCGTGCGATATTCTGCGTAATACCCTGCTCCATTGAGAATCTTTTTAGGTAGGAGCGGTTCCAGCTTCAGCGCCTGTTTTTTCTCCAGCATTTGTCGTTTATCCTCTCCGGTAACTTGGGCAAGAATATCGTATACTTTGAGGCCAATGGAGGTCAGCCACTTTCCATAAGAGCCACCTTCAATGAGGGGTAAGAGCATTTTTTCTGGCAATACGAGATGAGGTGCTAATTTGTGCACAATTGCACGTTCCGAGCCCACTTCCTTTACTAGCCAAAAATCGAATTGTTTGAGATAGCGCAGGCCACCATGAATCAGCTTGGTGGATTTACTGCTGGTTCCGGACGCAAAGTCCCCTTTTTCCAGCAACAATACCTTAAGACCCCTTGAAGCCGCGTCCAAGGCAATTCCACCGCCCGTAATTCCACCACCAATTACCACCAAATCGTAGGTTTGTTTGGTGATATTCTGAATCCTGTCCTGCCTGTCCAAATTTGAAAATCTCAACTGCTCGCCCATACTTAAAACGCTCCAATTACTTTATATAGTTCTTCTCCAAAAAATAGTTCACCAAAGCCTCCTTCATTAAAATGGCCTGTTCCCCCGCCTTTAATGGCGGTAGCTGCTCCTTTATCTTGTAATGGGGCCATCCTTCTTCGTCAAAAAAATCAAAATCGTAATAGCCATAAGGCTCCAATAATCTACATATGGCAATATGCATCAGGTTTACCTTCTCATCCTTCTTAAAGCTCCTGTGAAAATTGCCAAGCTCCTGCACTCCCACAAGATAGATAATACCATCTATATCCAATGGGTCCCCGTCCGAAAATTGTTTCGATAACTTAACAACCAGTTCGTCCCATCGGTCCTTCAACTTTTCATCTCTCGCCATTCGCTATTTTTGGAAAAACAAAGGTAGTGATCAATATCCTATATTTGTTAAAATCCTATCGATGAACTTTCTGGATATTGTTATCGGAATCTTGTTGGTTTGGGGACTTTTCAAGGGGCTTAAAAATGGCCTTTTTGTTGAAATTGCTTCCCTGATTGCCCTTATTTTAGGAATCTATGGGGCCATCCACTTTTCCTATATCACTGCGGACCATCTTGCCAACTCCATGAATTGGAATGGACAATATTTAAAAATTGCTGCTTTTCTCATCACCTTTATTGGCATAGTGATTTTGGTCCATTCTGCAGGAAAGTTTCTCACCAAAATTGCAGATTTTGCCATGTTGGGCCTGTTGAATAAAATAGCCGGAGGCATTTTCGGAGCGCTTAAGACGGCCATCATCCTTGGCGCCATGCTTATCTTTTTTGAACGACTTACAGCCCCGCTCGATTTGGTCAATGAGGACACCAAAAATGAATCGCTTTTCTATCATCCTGTTAAAGATATTGGTGCGTTCGTATTTTCTTTTGTTTTGGAAAAGGAACAGGCTGACCCCGATCGGGACCAAAACACTTTGCCCGAGCCCTCAACCCATAGTATATAAAAGGTCTCTTTTTTCCGATAAAGTGATTTCCTGAATTTTAGGGAAAACGGAAAAAACCATTCTTTAATGCCGCTTAACGGATAATTTGGTTCCCATATGGAGAATCTATGGTTTCACTACCATCCTCAGCTAGCTTAGTCCTTTGGAACACATGGGGTTCTTAGAACAAACCCCATTAATCGCCCCCGAAAATGAAAAAAGTATTTTACTCCTTATGGATTATGGCCTCCATTGTAAGTTTGGTCATGTGCAGCAAATCATCCCCGCTTGAAGAAAAGGCTCTTACAGAATCCGTTAAAGAAGCCAGCAAGGCAATTGTTGTTGACCCAGAGGCGGTAGAAGCCGAGTTGGTCGAAATGGTTAATGAACATCGTGCTTCCATCGGTGCATCGGAACTTGTTCTAAGCCCTTCTTCTTATGAACATGCAGAAGCGCATAATAAGTATATGATCTCCAAAAACAAACTAAGTCACGATAATTTTCAAACCAGGGCATCAGAAATCGCTTCGGAAACGGGCGCTGTAGAAGTTGGTGAAAACGTAGCGCGTTTCTATTCTTCAGCCAACTCTGTATTGGAAGGGTGGTTAAACAGTACTTCCCATAAAAGAACGTTGGAAGGCGATTTCACACACACCACCTTAAGTGTCCAGTTAGATCAGGAAGGAAGAGCTTACTATACTCAAATTTTCATGCGAGTGGAGTCATCGGGTCAATAGATAGACTTGAAAGCATTTAAAAATACGGACCTGGGCGATGCCCGGGTCTTTTTGTTAAACCCTATGATGGCAAAGAGGATTTTTATACCTTTCTGAAAATCTTGAGTCATGTCCATACAAGCACCTTTTAACCTGACCAAATGGGTGGCCGAAAACAGGGATACCCTTAAACCTCCGGTTGGCAATAGAAATTTGTACAAGGAAGCTGGGGATTATATCGTAATGATTGTTGCCGGACCCAATGCGCGCAAAGACTACCATTACAACGAAACGGAAGAATTGTTTTATCAGTTAGAGGGAAATATTGAAGTGCATATCCAAGAAAATGGAGAGAAGAAGACCATGAAACTGGGCCCTGGCGATATGTACCTACATCCTGCAAAAGTTCCACATTCGCCGGTTCGCCATGAAGGTTCCATCGGATTGGTGGTAGAACGAAAGCGATCGGACATGAATGTGGATGACGGCCTACTGTGGTTCTGTGACAACTGCAACCACAAACTTTATGAGGCCTATTTTACCTTAAATGATATTGAGAAAGATTTTCTGGGACATTTTAAACACTTTTACGGCTCCAAGGATTTACGTACCTGCTCCAATTGCGGAACTGTAATGCCCGTTGATGAACGATTTATTGCCAAAGACTAATGTTGATAGCTGCTAAATTTTTTGTTGTACTCGTCGCCATTTTACACCTATACTTTTTATGGCTGGAAATGTTTGTCTGGACCACCAAGGCCAAAAAAGTTTTCCGGAACTTTCCAGACCATTTGTTTGAACCCACCAAAACTATGGCAGCAAACCAAGGGCTGTACAATGGCTTTTTGTCGGCCGGACTTGTTTGGTCCCTCTTCATAACCGACCCAGATTGGCAAGTTTATGTGGCCTTCTTTTTTCTAGGATGCGTAGCCGTTGCAGGAATTTATGGTGCTGCTACCGTTTCAAAGAAAATATTCACGGTTCAGGCCTTGCCGGCATTGTTGGGTATACTGCTTCTTCTATTGCATTATTTCAATTGAGAAAAGACCTTAAGAACATATGGATTATTCGTAGTTTTGAAAAAATATAACAATTCACACTTAAAAAGTTATAAATGTCAGAAGTTGCACTAGATTTTGGTATTGAAGAAGCCCTGAGAAAATTAGGCCTCAACCAGATAAATGATGGTACCTCAACAGGTTCCGAAAATTTTGGAACCGGGGAAACCATCTCCTCCTATTCTCCTGTGGATGGAGCACTGATAGGTAAAGTTAAAACCACTACCCCAGAGGATTATCAGAGGGTTATGGAGTCAGCTACCCATGCATTTAAGGAATGGCGTTTGGTACCAGCTCCCCAAAGAGGTGAAATGGTACGGCAATTTGGCGAAAAACTGAGAGAGCTAAAGGAGCCTCTTGGAAAGTTAGTCTCCTACGAAATGGGAAAATCCTACCAAGAAGGTTTGGGGGAAGTTCAAGAAATGATAGACATCTGCGATTTCGCAGTGGGACTTTCAAGGCAGTTGCACGGACTTACCATGCATTCAGAAAGACCAGGGCATAGAATGTACGAACAGTATCATCCCTTGGGTGTAGTTGGAATCATTTCCGCTTTTAATTTTCCTGTGGCCGTTTGGGCCTGGAACACAGCCTTGGCATGGGCTTGTGGCGATGTGTGCGTTTGGAAGCCTTCAGAAAAAACACCAATGTGCGGAGTGGCCTGTCAAAATATCATTGCAGAGGTGCTCAAAGAGAATAGTCTGCCCGAGGGTATTTCCTGTCTAATCAACGGAGACTATAAAGTAGGTGAGTTGATGACAAACGATAAAAGGATTCCTTTGGTTTCAGCTACCGGCTCTATCCGTATGGGAAAAATTGTAGCCCAGGCCGTAGCTGCCCGATTGGGAAAATCACTTTTGGAACTTGGCGGCAACAATGCCATTATTGTTACCCCCGATGCCGACATTAAAATGACCGTTATCGGAGCTGTGTTTGGTGCCGTGGGTACGGCAGGGCAACGCTGTACTTCGACCCGAAGATTGATCATTCATGAATCCGTTTACGATCAGGTAAAAGATGCGATCACCGATGCATACCAACAGCTTCGCATCGGGAATCCACTGGATGAAAACAACCATGTGGGTCCGCTTATTGACACGGATGCTGTTAGTATGTATGGGGCAGCCTTGGAGGAAGCAGTTAAGGAAGGCGGAACAATTTTGGTTGAAGGTGGAGTCCTTAGAGGCGAGGGCTATGAAAGTGGCTGTTATGTAAAACCAGCCATTGTCGAGGCCCAGAATTCGTTTACCATTGTACAGGAAGAGACCTTTGCACCCATTCTGTATCTTTTGAAATATACTGGTCCGGTTGAAAATGCCATTGCTCTGCAAAATGGAGTGGTACAAGGTCTATCTTCGGCCATCATGACCAATAACCTAAGGGAGGCGGAACGTTTTCTGTCTTCCTCTGGAAGCGACTGCGGTATTGCCAACGTAAATATTGGAACATCGGGAGCTGAGATCGGTGGTGCCTTTGGTGGTGAAAAGGAAACTGGTGGAGGACGCGAGAGCGGCTCCGATGCGTGGAAAGTCTATATGCGAAGACAGACCAACACGATCAATTACACTACAGAACTTCCATTGGCCCAAGGAATCAAATTTGATTTATAGTTCATACGATCCAAATAAAAAGGGCGGCTTGTCTAAGCCGCCCTTTTTATTTAACTCAACCTTAGCAGATTTTCATACGAATTTCGTAAGGTCTCTTTTGGGTTGGGAGCAATATCCCTTTCTAGATAATAGTGTTCCACACCTGAGGTTTTGGCCTGGTCAATAATGCCTTTGATATCATAGATCCCATCCCCGGGATCAGTCATTAAAGGGAAACCGGCCATCCATTGATCGGGAGAACCTCCATCGCCCGTAAAGCGGAATTCTTCGGAAGCATCCTTCAGGTGTAACATTTTATAGCGTGTGGGATACTCCTTTAAAAATTGAATGGGGTCTGCGCCGGCAGCCTGCATCCAGAAAATGTCCAATTCAAACTTTACATGGTCTTTATGGGTGTTCTTTAGAAGGTAATGCATGGGGATTTCGCCATCCCTCTCCGTATGTTCGTATCCATGGTTATGGTAGACAAATTGTATTCCATATTTTGCCATTTTTTCCCCAAAACCATTGAATTCCTCAGCAAAACGCTTGTAATGATCTAAGCTGTTTTTTTCTTCTTGTATAGCTGGTAGCACTAGATACTTGGTATCCAGTTTTGATACCTCATCAAGCATTCTATCCAGTTCGGTTCTCAATGAAACGAAATCTGTGTGCATGGAGGGTACGGTAAGACCAAGGTCTTTTAAAATTTGGGCTGTTTCTTCAATAGTATGTCCATAAAAAGCATCATTTTCCAAACCCAACATAGGTTTAAATTCATTCCATCCATCTATGGCTTCTTGGGCACTGAAAGGATAGGGGCCAAAGAATTCAACTTCCTTATATCCCAGTTCGGAAATCAGTTCAAGGGTACCCTTAAAATCTTGATCCACCAATTTGGGAATTGTAAAAAGTTGAACTCCTAGGGGAATCTTACCGTCAACACTGGATGATTCCATCAGCTTTTCAAATTTTTGTAATGATGAGAATAGTGCCACTGCACCCACGCCCATAATTCCATTTTTCAATGCATCTCTTCTTTTCATCTCTCAAACTCTTTTGTTTGCTAATTCACCCCGGGTATTAACCAGAACAACCGTAAATGCCCAATTGGGTATCAAAATCTCTCTTTAAATGTAATCGAAATTTTAATTGTGGCAAAACGCCATAAATTATTTTGTGAAGAATTCCCACAATGCGGATTAAGAAGTGAAGACTTATTTGATGCTCTAATGCACGGGGGTATCGCCTAGAAAATCTTGAAACATGTGTGGAGATATAATGATGGACGATAAAAAAGTCGCCCGCTCTGCAAAGCATAAACGGGCGTTACTTTAAACCAACTTAACTAACTCAAACTTAAATTAAACCCTATTTCAATGCCGGAACTTGGTCGGGAGAAATAGGGTTCCTTACCTAATATATACCTCAAATTTCAGCAAACTTTACGAAGGATAAATCCCAAATCGTATCATTGGTTAGAAAAACTGTATGGTTTGCATTTTTTGGCCCATCTTCAGTTCCGATTGTTGCGGTAAGCACCCTCCGATTCTACCTAACATGCTCAGATTCTTTAGTTTAAACCCTAGAATTTTAGCATTTTTTTAATACTTTGGAGAGGAATACACTAAAGTCCACCTCCAATGACATCAAAAACAATATACCTTTTAGGGATACTGGTCACCATTGTTGTTGGTACTTTTTTGTTCAAGAATCTCTGCACAGGTTGTGTAAACGATGATGTAAAGCCTTCAGCGGATATTGAAATGGTAAAGCCTAGCCAGTTATCTTCGTCCCATCCTTTTGCAGTTCGTGATAGCGACTTCCCATTTGAAGTAAACCATAATTTTAATTTCCTTGTTTCCAACCCATCATTTTTAATGCCTATTTCCTCAGGCCTCAAAACCAATCTTGAACACCTCAAAAACCATTTGGCCGATAATCCACACCAAATGGTTCGGTTAACGGGATATTATACTTCGGAAGAAGAGAACACCACGGCCTTTGCGAATCTCGGAATCGCACGAGCCAACTCGGTGAAAAATCACCTTGTTTTGCTGGGGGTTCCTGCTAGCCAAGTCTTGGCCACTGCAAGTCTTGATGAGAATTTGGTTCGTGATGACGCAACATATCTTGGGGCCATTTCGTATGATCTGACAGAAAACAAGGATAAAGAACATCAACCTTAAACTATAACCAATGAGTCTAGAAAACAGTAATATCTGGTGCTGGATCATTCCTGCTTTGGTGGGAATCATATCCGGAATTTTAGGATACTTGATCGGCAAGGGCAAGCATGCCTCCGAAGTAGATCATGGTCCAGAACTTAAAAAATTGGAAGAAGAAAATAATAGTCTAAGAGCCGATCTTGAAGCCTGTAAACAACAAAAAGCTTCACAGAAAACCGAACCTAAAAAAAATATTCCGGCTGCTTCGCTTTCCAATACAGAAGCTAAACCTAGTTCTTTTGATGCTGCCGAAGCCAAGGCTGCATTTGGAAAACGTGTAAAGGAAAATGATTTGAAAATCGTAGAGGGAATTGGACCGAAAATAGAAGGCTTATTCCATAATTTTGGGATAAAGACCTGGAAGGACCTGTCCGAAGTCTCCACGAACAAATGCCAAGAAGTTCTGGATTCCGGAGGAGATCGCTACCGCATCCACGATCCGGCATCTTGGCCCATGCAGGCGAAAATGGCTTATATGGGACAGTGGGCGGAACTAGCCACATGGCAGGATAAGCACAAATCAGGAAAGTTCTAAATTAATTTCTTCCAGGCTCACCCGGGTAAAACGTATGCACAGGATCACTTTGCCAAAATTCTTTGGTTTCCACATCCATCATGGTGAGGGGACCTTTGAACGCTGCACCCGTATCAACGTTCCAAACGTTTGCCCCTCGCTGCGGTTCCACCAAGCCTGTCTTGGACAATGGAGTATGGCCAATAAAGACCTCTCGGTAATGCGTTAATCTTTTTGGGTACGTGCTATCTGCTTGGGTAAGTTTAGGGTCCAACGCCCTTGCCAATTCCCATAAGGTTCGATCCCAATAAAACAATTGGTCAAAATATTCATACTCCACTCCTTTTAAGTTGGTATACCCCGCGTGAAGATATAATCGGTTATCGTTGTCCAGATAATAGTTTTGAAGACCGGCATAAAACTCCAAATGCGTGTTCCAGTTTTCCCTGTGCGCTGTTAGATAAGAATCCCGTGTAGCGGCACCGCCATGGGCAAGCCATTGCGGGTTTTCCTTCTTGGTCAAAAGCCATTCGCGGCAAAGTTCGTCATGGTTTCCTCTAATAAAGGTACAGTTATGGCTTTTCTGAAGTTCCATTAAAAAATCAATGGTCTCCACTGCGGTACTCCACGCATCCACATAATCTCCCAAAAATATTAGATGATCAGTGGTGCTGACCTTTGCCCGTTCCAACAATTGTTCAAGGGCTCTGAGTCCAGAATGGACATCTCCAATGACCAAGCTTCTCATGAAAAAATTTTGGACAATGATACACAACAAATTCAAACTTGACCTAAAATTCATCCAACCTTTTAGGTATAGTTTTAAAATCAGAGCTATTGAGAAAAGGACTGGTCAGTTTCAGGTAAAGGCTCCGCAAACGTTTATTTTACCGTAATTGCCCATAAAATTTTGGAGTAGCGACACTTTTCTCCTTACTTTGACCCGCTATTTGTAGTTGTAAGGATGAAAAAAGTATTCTGTATCGGTGAACTCTTAATTGATTTTGTTGCCGAAAAACAGGGAAGTGATCTTTCCAAGGCCAACACTTTTACCAAAAAAGCAGGTGGGGCCCCGGCAAACGTGGCTTGCGCCATCTCAAAATTGGGTGGAAAAGGAATCTTTATTGGTGCAGTAGGGAACGATCCCTTTGGCAGTTTCCTTCTCCAGGTCATCAAAAAAGAAGGGGTGGATATTTCACTTGCCCAGATTTCAGAAACTTTCACCACTTTGGCCTTTGTTTCCTTGGCCGAGGATGGGGAAAGAGATTTTGTTTTTAGTAGGGGAGCCGATAAAGAACTGGAATACAACCCAAATCATAGGAAAGAATTTCAAGGCAACCTTTTGCACTTGGGAGCCGCTACGGCACTCTTGGGAGGTTCCTTGGAAAAAGCCTATGGAAAATATCTGTTTGATGGGCTTACCAAGGATATGTTCATCAGTTTCGACCCCAACTTTAGAAGTGACCTTTGGAGGGAAAACGAGCAGAAATTCATAAAAAAATGCATGCCTTTCGTTGAGAAATCCCATTTGTGCAAATTCAGTTTGGAGGAAGCGCAATTGTTATCGGGAAAGGAAGATCTGGATGAAGCCTGCGATTATTTGCATGAGGTTGGAACTAAAATCATAACCGTTACCCTTGGAAAAGATGGTACTTTGGTGAGTATGGACAATGCTAGAAAAGTTGTGCCCAGCATCCTCGTAAAACCAGTTGACACTACGGGTGCAGGGGACGCCTTCATTGGCTGTCTACTAAAACAAATTGCAGATATCGGCAATTTTCAAAACATTTTTGGGGACTTTGAAACCTTAACGGAAATGGTTGCTGTCGCAAACAAAGCTGGCGCCATTACTACCACAAATTATGGTGCTATCCCTGCACTGCCCGGCAGGAAACAATTAGAGTCCTAATCTAGTTGTATCTCACCTTTCTCAGTACTCTGAGCGACTCTTTTAAGGATTGATAGATTCTTTCATTATGTTGTTTCAACATCGGTCGTGCCCTTTCCATTTGTTCTTTAGCCTCCTCAAAACCATTAAGGTAACAGATAAGATAGGTTGCCGGTAAATGGCTTAAGTCCACTTCTTCCGTTTGGTTTAGGATACTTTTGCGTTCTAGTTTTTGAAGTAGGGAATTGTTGGTGTTCAACACATGATGGAGGGTCTTTTTATCGTATTGTGGTGGTTCAAAAATCAGTTCACTGTTTATGGTATACTTTCCGTTTTCCGAAAAAGTGATGACCACCTCCTCAAGTGGGTAATAGTTTTGCTGGGAGCCCAAGCCCAGCTGCACATATTCCATCATGGTAAATGAATCTTCCGAATAGGAAATTGTGATTTCATCCAAAGCAGAATAGAAAAGCTTTACCTGCTCATTGATAAGTTCAATGTCCACCCTGGAGTAATAGGTTTTGTTATTGACCCGCTTTCTGTTTCCAGCCCAACAGACCACAAATTGTTCCTTGAAGACCTTATAATCACTTATCAGGTCGGCATGACGTGTATTGATAAAATTAATGACCGCATCAAGGGTGAGTTCAATGTTGTTTCTCGCATGCTGCTCAATGATGGCAACAGCTTCAGAATTGATGTCTTTTAAATGAATATCAAATGCCTTGGGAAGACTTATACTTCCCTCCCTGAAAAAGACGGCTCCCCCATAATATTTCCAAATATTCTTGCGAAGGGCGCATACCTTGCCGTTGGACCGTATGGTCACCAAACCCACCACCTTTCCTTCCGGTAAATGGGGAAACGGAATGTTTTCATAGGATATCAGGGGAGGATTGTCCAAATAGGCATTCACCAGATTCTGAATCTTACTGTCGTCAAAAAAATCAACCCCTACAATCTT
>JBCCUY010000027.1:0-18159 GCA_039196145.1 Bacteroidota bacterium | reverse complement strand
TCAACCTGGTTTTCATTTCCTTGATTTTCACCTTACTTGGTTTTGCCGGGTTGGTCTATGCCTATTTAAAGAGTATCAAAAACCAGCGATTGATCGCGGAACAAAAGCATATCATTGAAAACGCCTTGGTGGAAAAGGACTCTTTGCTTAAAGAGATTCATCATAGGGTTAAGAACAATTTGCAGATGGTGTCCAGTCTGTTGAGTCTTCAAACAAAGAATACCAGAAGCAAATCGGCCATAGAAGCGCTGGAAGAAGGAAAGAGCAGGGTAAAGGCCATGGCATTGATCCATCAAAAGCTATATCAGAATGATGATCTTTCCGTTATTGAAATGCAGGGTTATATCGAAAGTCTTATCAATAGTGTACAGTCCGTTTATAAAAAAGGAGGCCACAACATTAGCATTACCATAGATGCCGAAGGAACAGAGTTGGACATTGATCGTGCCATACCTTTTGGGTTGATACTCAACGAACTTGTTTCCAATTCCTTTAAGTATGCTTTCCCGGAAAATGACGACAATGGAAAGATTTATATCCATTTACGGAAGAATGGCGAACAAGGGTATTTTGAATATACCGATAATGGAGTTGGTCTGCCAGACGATGCCGACGAACGAGCCCATTCCTCCATGGGGATTCGCTTGATGAACCGACTGGTGAATCAGTTGCAATCCAAGCTTAACATTGACAAGGAAAACGAAGGAGTTCGTTTTTGGTTCAATTTTAGTTGATTCCCTTTTTCACACCTGATGGTTTCAAAATGTGGTAAATTTGAAACCGTTGCATGAAAGCTACCTACACAAAGTACATCCTAAATTTTAAGCGCCCTAGTGGTACTTCAAGGGGTATCATGAGCCATAAGGAAACCTGGTTTCTGATGCTGGAACAAGATGGTAAACTTGGTATAGGAGAGTGTGGTATCTTGCGGGGATTGAGTGCGGACGATGTTCCAGAGTATGAGGAAAAACTCATTTGGCTTTGTAAGCATATTGAACGGGATAGGGCAGAACTCTACGCAGAACTGACGGAGTTTCCATCCATTCAATTTGGATTGGAACAGGCCCTTTTGTCCTTGGAGTCCCAGAATCCTTTTGAACTCTTTCCATCCGATTTTATCCATAAAAACGCTCCCATTCCCATTAATGGTCTCATTTGGATGGGCGACGAACAGTTTATGCTTTCCCAATTGGAAGATAAGCTCAAGGAAGGTTTTAGGTGTATCAAAATGAAAATCGGGGCTATTGATTTTAAAACAGAACTATCTATTTTGAAATCCATACGAAAGAACTTTTCACCTAGTGAAATAGAGCTCCGAGTGGATGCCAATGGCGCATTTTCCCAAGAGGATGCCAAGCAAAAATTGAACACTTTGGCGGAGTTTAAGTTGCATTCCATAGAACAGCCCATTAAACCTAAACAAAAGGAGGCCATGGCCAAACTATGTGGCCAAACACCATTGCCCATTGCTTTGGATGAGGAGTTGATAGGAGTTTTCGGTGTAACAGAAAAAGAAAGATTGCTACAAACCATACAGCCACAATTCATTATCTTAAAACCCAGTTTGGTAGGTGGCTTCCAAGGAAGTCGGGAATGGATTGAAATTGCCGAGTCCATGGACATCGGCTGGTGGGTGACCAGTGCATTGGAGAGTAATATTGGCCTCAACGCCATTGCCCAATGGACGTATACCTTGGGTTCCCATATGCCTCAGGGTCTGGGGACAGGGAGCTTGTTCACCAACAACTTTGAAAGCCCTTTGCAGGTCAAGGACGGACAATTATGGTATGGAGGTGGCACCGTTTGGAAACAGAATTTAATTAAGCATTTATGTACATAGAACAAGGATATAAAGGAGATTTGGGACTTTGGAAATACCTCTTTTTACCGGTGGGTTTCATCGGCCTGATGGCCGTGAACTATATTTTGACCATCAACTCGCCAGTTAGTGTGGAAGATGCCATGCAGCAGATGATAGAGCAATGGGGCGCCAATACGGTCCTGGTCATCGCGTTGCTTCCCCTGGCTGTGGGACTGTTTGTGGTCCTGGGGTGGACCAAATTGATACATCCACAGTCTATTACCTCCTTGACCACATCCCGGAAAAAGATAGACTGGAAACGCATCTTTTTTGCCTTTGCATTATGGGGAGGCGTGACCATTTTATTGACCTTGGTAGATATTTATGCCTCCCCGGAGCACTATGTGTTCAGCTTTAACCTTGAGAAATTTATTCCGCTTGCCATCATTGCCATAGTGCTTATTCCCATGCAGACCAGTTTTGAGGAATACTTGTTTAGGGGGCACATGATGCAGGGCTTGGGACTAGCGACCAAAACCCGATGGATCCCATTGCTGTTGACCTCTGTTTTGTTTGGGTTGATGCACATGGCCAATCCCGAAGTGGAGAAATTGGGAATGGGCATTATGGTCTATTACATTGGAACTGGGCTTTTTCTGGGTATCCTCACCCTGATGGATGAAGGCCTGGAATTGGCTTTAGGTTTTCATGCTGCCAATAACTTGATCACTGCGCTTTTGGTAACAGCCGATTGGACCGCTTTCCAAACGGACTCCATCTACAGAGATGTTTCAGAGCCCACATTGGGCTGGGATGTGCTTATCCCTATTGTTGTAGTGTTTCCAATTTTACTCTTTGTATTCGGTCGAAAGTACAAATGGTCCGATTGGAAAGGGAAGTTGTTCGGACCGGTCTTGACCAAGGAAGAATTTGTAGCAACGAACGATGGTGAATCCCTCCTGGCGTAAGCTGCACCCAGAGTTTAAATTGAATGGGAAATCCTACCAATGGGAGGAACTTCCGGAAGTAGGGTATAGCCTTGTTAAGGAAGGAGAACCCTATGAAAGGGCCATTGGGGACTTTTTAGTGGACTGGACCATGGACAATCCAACTGTTTTGGTCCAAACATCCGGTTCTACCGGGAAGCCCAAGGTCATTCTTCTTCAAAAGGAACATATGGTAAATTCTGCCAAGTCCACGGGAAGTCATTTTGGTTTACAAGCTGGTGATTCTGCACTGCTTTGTTTGCCCTGTGCCGGAATCGCGGGTAAAATGATGTTGGTCCGCGCCATGGTCTTGGGACTGGAGTTGGATTATGTGCAACCGACATCCACACCCTTGGATAGCCTGAATGGAAATTATGATTTTTGCGCAATGGTACCTTTACAGGTAGATCATTCGTTGCACCACCTGGAACGGATTAAAACTTTGATTATTGGTGGAGCATCAGTTTCACATCGTCTGAGGGAGAGGTTGATGTCGCTCCCCACTCAGGTTTTTGAAACCTACGGGATGACGGAAACCATTACCCACGTCGCTGTAAAACAGCTCAATGCCAGTTTGGATGGTCGTCCTGAACAAAGTGAGGGACCTGTTGATAACGCTTTCACTATTCTCCCAGGAACAACTATCTCCCAAGACGATCGGGGTTGCCTGGTCATAGAAGCCCCTAAAATCTCTGATGCCACGGTGGTCACCAATGATATGGTGGAACTGATCAGCGAAACTGAATTCCAATGGTTGGGCAGGTATGACTCCATAATCAACTCTGGGGGGGTAAAATTGATACCCGAGCAAATAGAGCAAAAGTTGGCACCCTTGATTTCGTCCCGTTTTTTTGTGGCCGGAATTCCCGATGATGCATTAGGCGAGAAGTTGGTGTTGGTTTTAGAAGCAGAAGAAAGAGATTCATCGGGATTATTGACACAAATAAAATTGTTGGAGGGGCTGGGCAAGTATGAGGTGCCTAAAGAACTTCGCTTCGTTCCCACATTTGAAATGACCACCACTGAAAAAGTCAATCGCAAGGTTATTCTAAGAAATCTTTTAGGGTAAACCTGGTTAAACACATTAGTGTGTTCCAAAAGTAAGTTTGTTTATTATCCTATAGCTATGTAATAAGAATTTGCCTTAATTGTTTAGAAATAGCATAAGAAAAGTACAGCTTTCCACCTTTTTTATGTGTGGGAAATGATGTATTTTAAGGGAAAGATTTTTTGCATGTTAAAATTGATTCGCTTTTTACCTTTTGCCCTATTCTCCCTTACGCTTTGCGCCCAGCAGATACTACCAGAGGTGGAACGGGCCAGAGTGGTGGATGAAATTTTGGAGGAGCGCTTTACCCACCTGCTCCCCAAACTTATGGACCAAACCGGTATCGATATGTGGATTTTAATATCCCGCGAATACAATGAAGATCCTGTACTGAAAACCATGCTTCCGGCCACCTGGCTCAATGCAAGGCGCAGGACGATTCTTGTGTTCTACCGGGATAAGGCCAAAAACACCATGGAGCGACTTGCCGTGGCACGCTATAATGTGGGAAAAAGTATAGTTTCGGCTTGGGATAAGGAAAAGGAACCCAATCAGTGGAAAAGACTGATCCAACTTATTGAAGAACGAAATCCCAAGCAGATCGGACTCAATTTTTCCAAGGACCATAATATCGCTGACGGCCTGGACAAAACGGATTATGATGAATTTATGGCCAATCTTCCCAAAAAGTACCATTCCAGGGTAGGAACTGCGGAGCAGTTGGCGGTACGTTGGGTGGAGACCAGAACAGAACGGGAAATGACCATTTTTAACCAGTTGGTGGATATTACCCATGACATCATCGCCGAAGCATTTTCTGAAAAAGTGATTACCCCCGGGGTCACGACCACCAACGAGGTGGAATGGTGGATGCGGCAGAAAGCGACCGATTTGGGATTGGAAGTTTGGTTTCATCCCACAGTGGATGTGCAACGTACTAGTGAGGAACTGGTGGGGCACCTCTATTCCTTTTCGGGAAGACCGGATGATTTGGTCATTCAACCCGGTGATTTGGTGCACTGTGATTTTGGTATTACCTACCTCAGGCTCAACACGGATTGTCAGGAGCTGGCCTATGTCTTAAAACCAACTGAAACAGAACCTCCTGCCTTTTTGGTGAGCGCCCTAAAGGATGGGAACAGCGTGCAGGATTTTTTAACCTCAAATATGATCAAGGGTCGAACCGGAAACGAAATTTTGGCGAAAGCGCTTCAAGATGGCAGAAATGCAGGTCTAAAGCCTGCCATCTACACACATCCCTTGGGAAGTTACGGGCATTCGGCAGGTACGACCATTGGCATGTGGGATTCCCAAGGTGGGGTTATGAAGGATGATGGGGAAAATTACCCACTCAATCCAAATACAGTGTATGCCATTGAACTCAACACAACCGTGAACATTCCCGAGTGGAAACGGGATATTCGGATTATGTTGGAGGAAGCCGGATTTTATGGTGAGGATGGCTTCAGGTATGTCAATGGAAGACAAACGGAACTCTTACTTATTCCACGGGTGAAATCGCACCTAGGGAATTAAGGAATGTATATGATGGAAGATCAGAGATAACAGGGCCCTAGCAATGGGCCATCAAAATTAAAAGCTATGAAACGTAACATTGTTTTAGTACTCCTCACCCTCGTTGGGTATGGATTGACCGCCCAAGTGCAGGTAAAAAAGATACAGGGTATAGTGACTGATGGAATATCACCGCTCCATAATGTAAATATTAGCATCAAGGAAGGTGAGAAAGGTGTAAAAACCGATAAAACCGGGCGCTACGAAATTTATGCGGACGAGGGTCAGGTATTGGTCTACACCTATGTGGGAAAACAGGATATGGAGATTATGATTCAAGATGTGACCCGTTTTCTCAATGTGGAGATGTTCGATAAAATTGAGGAATTGGACGAGGTTACGGTGACCAAAAGAAGCAAAAAGTCCCAAGTAGAACTATTTAAGGAATACCAAGAAAACAAAAGCCTAATAAAAACGGGCTTCGGAATTTTGGACCGTGAGAAGACGGGCTACTCTATGCGCATCCTGGATGGGGATGACCTAAGTCCGGCCGGGCAGGATTTTATTGACGGCCTTCAGGCATGGATTCCCGGCACGCAGGTGTTTAGGCCCAATGCCTTTAGACCCGGTGGGGGTTCTCGAGTAGGTGGGATTAGAACACCAACCGATTTAAGCATCCCCGTTGTTTATCTGCCTAGGGCATCCCGTTCCACAAGACCTGTTCCAGCGGTATACGAAGTAGACGGGGTGTTGTTTACCCAAGCCCCTGTCTTTCTAGCCCAAAATGACATTGAGCGCATAGCAGTAATAGAATCGGTAGCGGGAATTGCCAGGTATGGCTCTTTGGCCGCTGGCGGTGTTGTGATCATCAATACCAAGACCGGGAATTACAGTAAAAAGGAGAAAGGAACGAACAAACCGTTTGATCAGGCGAAATTGAGGAACAATTTTTGGGACGAATCACAGCTCGGCAACGTGAGTATCTCGGAACCTACCTACATGACTGAACTCAAGAACGTCAAAAGTAAGGAAGAGGCGGAAGAATGGTTCAGCGCCCAGCAAAAGATCTACGGGAATTCTCCCTATTTTTATTTGGATGCGATTGCCCATTTTAGTACCGATAAGGCATATAGGAATTTGGCCGATCAGGCTATAGCGGTTTTGGAAAATAGGTTCGGAAACGACCCTAGGATTCTAAAGGCTTTGGCCTATCAGTTAGATGCCATGGGGTCTTATACCAAGGCCAATGAGATTTACAAACAGGTGTTTATTCTTAGACCACACTATGCACAGTCCTACCTGGATTTGTCCAATAGTTATCGCAATGTGGGAGACCTAGAGTATGCCGCTACCCTCTATGCCCGTTATAATTACTTGGTCAAGGAGTCTTTTTTTGAGGATTCAGAGTCGTTTTCCACAGTCCTGGATAAGAGTTTTAGCAATCTCATTACCCAGCATGGAGGTTTGATAGGGGGAGGACGCTCCACGGTTAAGGTCAAGGATGAAGAAGAATTCAAGGGAACCCGGATTGTATTTGAATGGAATAATAGCGAGGCGGAGTTTGACATCCAATTTGTAAATCCCGAGAACCAATACTATACCTGGAACCATTCCCTAAGGGAAAATTCAGAACGGATTATGGAAGAAAAGAAACAAGGTTTTTCGTGTCAGGAGTACCTTATTTATAAGCCTATTGGGGGAACTTGGCGGATTAACGCGAAATACTTGGGGAACAAAAGCTTGACACCAACATACTTGAAAGCCACTGTCTACCATAATTTCAACACTGCGGAACAAAAGAAAGAAATACAGGTTTTTAAGTTAAGCGCTAAAAATATTAACCAAGCATTATTTTCTTTAGATGCGACCAACACCATAAATGTTTATTAAGAATGAAGTATTTGTTCTGTTTTCTGGCATTCCTGGCTATACAATACGGTTTAGGCCAAATCCCTAAACAAGTAACTGTTTGCTGGGACGTCTCCTATTCCATGCACAGTAGGGATGTGGATAAGGAGTTCTACTTTCTTGACGCTTATTTCAAGACCAATCCTGAATCCGAGGTTACACTCCTTATGTTCAATAATGAACTAATTTCTTCTGATGATTTCAACGTCAGTGAAGGGAATTGGACCGCCATCAAAGAAAAACTTCAAATCCAAACCTATGACGGCGCTACCTGCTTTAGAGGATTGGAAAAATACGCTAAAACCGGGGATGTGCTGGTCTTTACGGATGGGAAACAGAATATAGGTTCATCGTCACCCAGTTTCAATGGTGAAGTATTTATTATCAATAGCAAAAAAGACTTCGATAGGGCCATTTTGAACCTCCTGACCATTGTGAACAATGGAAACCTTATCAATCTTACCGAAAAATACAAGAACCTGAATGCAAAGAATGAGCCTAAGGCATACGCTGGGACGATTTACAGCGGTACCTCGGGCGTGGCAGGGGTGAACGTATTCGTTAAGGGTTTTGAAGAACAAGCTGTAAAATCCGATAATACGGGCGCTTATAGCATAAATGCTAGGGCAGAGGATACGTTGGTGGTTTCTTTTGGGAGTAGAAAAATTGAGACCCCTCTGAAGGAGAGCGACAACAAATTGGACTTTTTGTTCAGTGAAAGTGGAATTCAACTTAATGAAGTGGTGGTAACAGAGGATAAGATTGTATCCGAAGAATTGATCACTACGGCTTACGGAAAAGAAAACAAGGATAAAATTGGATATGCTGTACAGTCCATTACCGAAGAGGATATTCCCGTAGCGGCAACTTCCGCAAATACAGCAGTACAGGGAAAATTTTCGGGAATGCGATTGGGACAAAATGATGATTTGAGCCAAGTTACCATGAGGCCCAGTAATTCTATCCTTGGAAACAACTATGGGCTTATCGTAATTGATGGGGTACCTATGGAGCGCTCCGATTCCAGTTTTACGGGACTTGGTGATGCAAAACCGGAGGCCAGTTCAGGGAATGGGGCTCCTAGTCGGATAGCAGGTACAGGATATATAGACCCTAGAAATATTGCAGAGGTTACCGTGCTAAAGGGATTGGCGGCAACCAATCGCTATGGCAGTATGGGCGCCAACGGAGTACTCTTGATCACCACAAAAACAGCTTCCTTTAAAAACGCCAAGGAAGAGAAAAGAGATTTAGCCCAATTGACCGATAACTTTTATGACGGAAAACTAAAGGTCAACAATAAAACCTTGGTCACCCCATATTTAAAAGAACTTAAAAAAGGCAAGAACCTGGAGGAAGCTTACAAGATTTATCTGGACCAGCGTAAGTCCTATTGGGACAATCCCGAATATTTAGTGGATGTTACTTCTTTTTTCTACGAATCCAAGCCCGGATTGGGGAATCGAATTCTTTCCAATATCCTGGAAAAGGATAATGTTGGTTTTGAGGAGTTGCGTGGGATGTACCTGAAATCCATGGAAACAGGAAACCATGAAATGGCACTGGTGGCAAGCACGAAAATGTTGGATGAGTACCCAAATAAAATACAACCCTATTTGGATGTGGCAATGGCCCATAAAAGTAAGGGCAACTATCAAGAGGCCTATGACATGCTTGTAAGCATCGACAACCAAAAGGCCAATCCAGAGCTCAATTTTCTGGGACTTGATAAAATAGTTGGAGCGGAAATAAGAAACCTTGTGAACCGGAACGGTAAAAACTTGGATATGAACAAGGTGCAACCCAAGTACCGGAACAACCTTACCTATAACGCCAGATTACTTTTGGATTGGAGTAATCCCGATGCAGAATTTGTGGTACAGTTTGTAAATCCTCAAAAACGCTTTTTTAATTGGGAGCATACCGATACGAGTGATAAAAAGCGAATTTTAAACGAACTGCAACATGGATATGCCAGCGAGCAATTCGAAATTGTTGGTTCCGATACCGTGGGAGACTGGATTTTGAACGTTACCTACTTGGGTAACCGCACACAGGGAAACAAGGTTCCTACCTTTCTTAAGTGCACCGTGCAATACAATTTTGGAAAGTCCAATCAAAGGGATGAGGAATACATGGTGCGTCTTATGGAATCTGGGGAGGAACAGCAGCTGGCTAAATTTGCCGTCCAGTGATTACACCTGCAAGACCCCCATATTGAAAGGTTTTTCTATAGGAGCGTGATTGGCGGCCTCAATGCCCATAGAAATCCATTTACGTGTATCAAGTGGGTCAATAATGGCGTCTGTCCATAGTCGGGCTGCAGCATAATAGGGAGATATCTGATTATCATAACGTGCCTTAATTTTTCCAAACAATTCCTTCTCTTTTTCCGAATCCAAGACTTCTCCACTTTTCTCCAAAGAGGCTTTTTCAATTTGTAGTAGCACTTTGGCGGCCGAATTACCGCTCATCACGGCCAGTTCAGCACTGGGCCAAGCCACGATCAATCGTGGATCATAGGCCTTCCCGCACATGGCGTAATTTCCGGCACCATAACTATTGCCGATAACAATGGTAAATTTGGGCACCACGGAGTTGCTCACTGCATTTACCATTTTGGCACCATCTTTAATGATACCTCCGTGTTCGCTTTTACTCCCAACCATAAATCCCGTAACATCCTGCAAAAACACCAAGGGAATTTTCTTTTGGTTACAATTGGCGATAAAACGTGTGGCCTTGTCCGCCGAATCGGAGTAGATAACTCCTCCGAACTGCATTTCGCCCTTTTTGGTCTTGACTACTTTGCGTTGGTTGGCCACGATGCCAACGGCCCAACCATCAATTCGGGCATAGCCGGTTAAGATCGACTTACCATAGCCCTCCTTATACTGTTCAAATTCAGAATCATCCGCCAATCGTTTAATAATCTCCAACATATCGTATTGATCACCTCTTGATTTTGGAAGAATCCCATAGATATCCTCCTGTTTCGCAGATGGTTTTTTTGAGGCAACCCTGTTGAATCCAGCTTTTTCAAAATCCCCAATTTTCCCAACGATGTTCTTTATTTTATCCAAGGCGTCTTTATCGTCTTTGGCCTTGTAATCTGTTACGCCACTGATTTCGGAATGTGTGGTGGCTCCTCCAAGAGTTTCATTATCTATACTTTCTCCAATTGCAGCCTTGACCAAATAACTTCCTGCCAGGAAGATACTTCCGGTTTTGTCCACGATCAGGGCTTCGTCGCTCATGATGGGCAAATAAGCGCCGCCAGCAACACAACTCCCCATCACAGCGGAAATCTGGGTAATGCCCATGCTGCTCATGATAGCATTGTTTCGGAATATGCGACCAAAGTGTTCTTTGTCTGGGAAGATTTCGTCCTGCATGGGAAGATAGACCCCTGCGCTGTCCACAAGATAAATTATGGGTAAGCGGTTTTCAATGGAAATCTCTTGGGCCCGTAGGTTCTTTTTACCGGTTATGGGAAACCAAGCCCCAGCTTTGACGGTTGCATCATTGGCCACCACCACGCATTGTTTACCTTGAACATAGCCCACTTTTACAACTACTCCGGCCGATGGGCAACCTCCATGTTCTGCATACATGTCATCACCGGCGAATGCTCCAATTTCGATAGAATCCGAGCCCACATCCAATAAATAATCAATACGCTCGCGGGCGGTCATTTTACCTTTGGCGTGATGTTTTTCAATGCGTTTTTTACCTCCTCCAAGCTTTACATCTGCCAATTTTCTTCGGAGTTCGGAAAGTTTGAGTTTATTGTGGTCTTCGTTTTTATTGAAGTTAATATCCATAGTTCGTAAAACTGTTGCATCTTGTAGGCTAAAGATAAGGAGTTATAATCATTACTTTTGACGGAATATGGAACGAAAAATAAGATGGGGCATCGTTGGTCCCGGAAATATTGCGCACAAATTTACCTCAGATTTGAAACTTGTTCAGGGAGCTGAGGTAACTGCCGTAGCCTCTAGGAACAAGGACAAGGCTCAAAAATTTGCAGATGAATTTGAAATTGGTCATGTCTTTGGGTCATACGATGAACTTTTTGCCTCGAATTCTGCGGACATTATTTATATCGCCACGCCGCACGTGTTTCATAAGGAATTGGCCATAAAGGCGATGAACCATGGGAAACATGTGCTATGCGAAAAGCCAATGGGTGTCAATAGGGGCGAGGTGGAAGAAATGATCAAGGTTGCCAAAGCCAACAAGGTTTTTTTAATGGAAGGATTATGGTCGCGCTTCAACCCATCTGTCGTGAAGACCATGCAAATGGTGGAAGAAGGTACCATAGGTGAAGTTTCCTACCTCCATGCCGACTTTGCCTTTTATGCTTTAGATCGGGATGAAAGCTCCAGGATATTGGACCCAAATTTAGCTTCGGGCTCCCTTTTGGACATTGGGATCTATCCTATTTTCTTGGCGTATCTTATTCTTGGAATTCCTGATGAGATCAGCGCCTTTTCCAATTTTCACCCAAATGGAACCGAACTACAGACGTCGATGATATTTCATTATAAGAAGGCCCAGGCAATTTTGTATAGTGGCATAACCACAGCCTCCAAAATGGAAGCAGAATTATCTGGAAGTACTGGTGAAATATTCATTCATCCTAGATGGCACGAGGCAAAGGGACTCACAAGCTTGGTGAATGGCGAGCAAAAAGTTTGGGACATGCCTGTTTTAGGCAATGGTTTCACCAATGAAATCGAAGAAGTACAAGAATGTCTTTCGGAGGGTAAACTCGAGAGTGATAAATGGTCCCACCAAAACAGTTTGGATTTGGTTGGTTTAATGGACACCATTCGAAAAAAAACGGGAGTGAAATTTCCGTTTGAAGTATAAACTTAGCCCCGTTTCATTGCATTATGTCATTTTTTACGATATTTGATTTACTACTGAACTAACAATATGGGAATGAACAAGAATACAGTGCTGGCCTATGCCACTTGGATTATGATTCTAGTGGGACTGGGTATGATAGCACTAGGGGCCTTTAAGTATGATGAAGTTGCAGGCTACGGTTTTGCAGCAGTAGGAATCGGCTTTTTCGCGATTGCTTGGGTATTTAACGCACTCAAGGGCAGGGTTTAACTTTCCAGCTATATTTTAAATAAACAACTACCGAATGTCAGACGATAAGAAGGTCATTTTTTCAATGTCCGGGGTGACCAAGACGTTTAAAACTGCTAACACCCCTGTTTTAAAAAATATTTACCTAAGCTTCTTTTATGGGGCTAAAATTGGAATTCTGGGCCTTAACGGCTCAGGAAAATCCACACTCTTGAAAATCATTGCGGGAGTTGATAAGAACTATCAGGGCGATGTTGTCTTTTCTCCCGGGTACACGGTTGGGTATTTGGAACAGGAGCCACAACTGGATGAAGATAAGACTGTCTTGGAAGTGGTAAAGGAAGGTGTTGCGGAAACCGTGGCGATTTTGGACGAGTACAACAAGATCAATGATATGTTCGGCCTTCCGGAAGTTTATGAAGATGCGGATAAGATGCAGAAGCTTATGGACAAGCAGGCTGCACTTCAAGATAAGATTGATGCGTCCAATGCTTGGGAGTTGGATACAAAGTTGGAAATTGCTATGGATGCCCTTCGTACTCCGGAATCGGACAAGAAAATAGGAGTGCTTTCCGGTGGTGAACGAAGAAGGGTGGCCTTATGCCGATTGCTGCTTAAAGAACCTGATGTTTTACTCTTGGATGAGCCTACAAACCACTTGGATGCGGAGTCCGTGCATTGGTTGGAGCACCATTTGGCGCAATACAAAGGTACAGTGATAGCGGTAACGCATGACCGTTATTTCTTGGATAATGTGGCAGGTTGGATACTGGAATTAGACCGGGGCGAAGGTATTCCGTGGAAGGGAAATTACTCGGGTTGGTTAGACCAAAAGGCCAAGCGATTGGCCCAGGAGAGCAAGCAAGCCTCTAAAAGACAAAAAACCTTGGAACGGGAGCTGGACTGGGTACGTCAGGGCGCAAAGGGAAGACAGACCAAGCAGAAGGCTCGTTTAAAAAACTATGATAAACTGTTGAGTCAGGACCAAAAGCAATTGGAGGAAAAATTGGAAATCTACATTCCAAACGGTCCTCGATTGGGTACAAATGTGATCGAAGCCAAAGCTGTAAGTAAGGCCTATGGCGATAAATTGCTGTATGAAGACCTAAACTTTAATCTTCCGCAAGCTGGTATTGTTGGAATCATTGGACCAAATGGCGCTGGTAAGACCACTATCTTTAGGATGATTATGGGCGAGGAGAATCCGGATAAAGGGGATTTTGCTGTTGGCGATACGGCAAAACTGGCCTATGTGGACCAAAGCCACTCCAATATCGACCCGAATAAAACCATTTGGGAAAATTTCAGTGATGGACAGGAATTGGTTATGATGGGTGGGAAGCAGGTAAATTCCAGAGCATATCTGAGCCGCTTTAACTTTTCTGGAAGCGAGCAAAACAAAAAGGTAAGTATGTTATCGGGCGGGGAGCGCAACCGACTCCATTTGGCCATGACTTTAAAAGAAGAGGGTAATGTGCTGTTATTGGACGAGCCCACCAACGATTTGGATGTGAATACCCTAAGAGCTCTGGAAGAAGGTCTAGAGAATTTTGCGGGTTGTGCGGTGATTATCTCGCACGATAGGTGGTTCTTGGATAGGATTTGCACCCATATTTTGGCCTTTGAGGGCGATTCGCAAGTGTATTTCTTTGAAGGGTCTTTCTCGGACTACGAAGAGAACAAAAAGAAACGCTTGGGAACGGATATCATGCCCAAGCGTATCAAATACAAAAAGTTGATTCGTTAGAACCAACCAACGGATTTATTTTTTGGATTCCAAAGCTAGTAAACCTTCCTGAAGTAGTTTACGGGCATTTTCCAGGTACATTTGTTGATGATTCCCCAGACTGTTTGGGTCTTCCTTATCTTCAGAAGTATCTTCTGAAATAGATTTTGAAAGTATCACCAATTTATTAATGGCCTCTTCCGCTGCTTGGAGTCGTTCGGTGGAATGTTTGTCAAAAACCTTTATCATTTCCATTTCCATGGAAGCTTCGTTTTGTTCGGTCTCCACATAGGCTTCGTGTTCCAAGGTACTTACTGCGCTATCTTCAACTACAACCGGAGCTCTACCTAATGTGCATTCGTCCAAAATGGTTATAACCTCATTGATGATACCCATGGATTTTTTTGAAAAGTAGCGGCCGGCATCCCAGTCAACAGGTTCTACGGCTTTTTGCAATACTTCAATGGCATCCAATCTTTTATCTTCTGAGGCATCGCATCCACATTCGGCCTTAAAGCTTTCGGATTTTTCCAAGGCAATCAAAGCTCTTTCAGCGTAATACATCTGATGTTCAAAATTGGTGGCGCTCAGTGCCTTTTTTGTATGACTTAGTCCATAAGTAATCTTGGCGTAGAAATTATCGCACTGGCTGGCTAGGGAAATGTTTGCTGCAAAAATGCATGCTAAGGCAAACAAAGCATAGTATTTGTTGGTCATGGTCAAGTACTGATTTGGGTTTGGTACTTCAATAGTAACGTTTGGGCAGCTTCATTATTATACGGGTCTAGAATTCGTCTTTTGGGTACCAATCGAGTTGTACGACCCTAATTTTTGGGTTTTTCTGTTCGATGAGGGCCTTAAATCTTTTAACATCGCTTACGTTGGGTCTGCCGCGATAATGATAGGGATAGATTTCTTTTGGCTGGAATTCCAACACAGCGTCAACGGCACTTTCCACGGTCATGGTATAAGGGAGGTTCATACACACAAAAGCTTTGTCGATATTTTTTAAGCCCCGCATCTCCGGAATATCTTCGGTATCACCAGAGAAATAGATTCGTTTTTCACCCATGTTCAGCACATACCCGTTGCCCCGACCCTTGTTATGGAATTTTAAAGCTTCTTTCCTTAAATTATACATGGGAACCGCCTCCACGGTAATACCATATCTTTCTTTGGTATCCCCATTGTTGAGGACATCAATCTGAGGTATAAATGCCTCTGGCATTTTATCGGCCACTGCCTGTGGCATCATGATTTTTGCATTATGCGTATCCAGTTCTTGAAGGGTCTCTAGGCTAAAATGATCACCATGAATGTCAGTGATCAAGACTAAATCCGGAATATTAAAGCCCTCAAATGCCTTTTTTCCACCTACAGGGTCTATATATAAGGTATACCCTTTCCATTCCAAGACCGCGGTTGCATGCTCAATGGGATGAATTTTGAGTTCATTATCAACCTTTGGCTTTTCTGAAATAATCACTGTCTGTCCCAAAATTGGCATCGAAACAAAGATCAGAATGAGATATTTTACAGATTGAAGGTACTTTTTTTTCATAACGGGGAAATTTCAAGAACATATTAAAATTAATGTATCCGCTTGATTGCCAACTATTTTTTTTAGATTATTTCATCCACAAAAATCCAAATCAATAACTATTGCGTATATAACTCAGAACACAATTGATTAAAACACTTTAAACGCAAAGATCAATTAATTTAAAAGTTATGACGGAAACAAAAAGTAACAACGGATTAAAGGTAATAGCTGGTCTACTTGGGGTAATCCTTTTAGGAACCATCATCTATACCGTAAGCCTTTACCAGGATAAGAAAAAGACCACCAATGCACTTACTCAGGAAAAAGAATTGGTAGTTGAGGATTTGAACAACCTTAAATCTGAGTATGACAAGGCAATTTTGGAAAGCAACGCTACCAATGAGGAATTGGTTGCTGCTAGAGACAATATTGCAAAATACATCGATTCTGTACAAGCAATGAAAACTGATATTGCTTCCCTTTCCCGATACAGAAGACAAGTAAGCGTTCTTAAGGCTGAAAGAGAAAAATTATTGAAGCAAGTAGACTCTTTGACAAGCTCAAACACCTTGTTGGCGATGCAGAGAGACAGCACATTTGTTGAGTTGGAAAAACAAACCGTATTCAACGATTCTTTGGTTGTACAAAACACCCAGTTGGCTGATGCCGTAGAAAGAGGTTCTGCACTTAGCCTTTCTACTTTCACTGTTGATGCAGTAAGAGAAAGAAACAGTGGAAAATTGGTTTCTACTTCCAGAGCTAAGGCTACTGACAAATTTAAAGTTTGCTTTACAGTTGCTGACAACGTAATTGCTGAAGCAGGTGATAGAGAATTCTTTATTGAAGTATTGGACCCACAAGGAAATGTTTTGGGTGATAGTTTCTCCAAGTCTAGTGAGGATGGTGCTTCCATCAGCTATAGCAAAGGAACAAACTTCTACTATGAGAACAGCTCTTTGGATGTTTGCGATTACATCAACAAGCCAGCATCCGATTTCCAAAAAGGAAACTACATGGTAAATGTTTATGACAACAAACTTAAGTTGTTGGGAACTTCCAAGTTTGCTTTAAAATAATATACACTATCCACATTTCACAAAAAAGCCCGGTTCTTAGTTGAACCGGGCTTTTTTAGTTGTCGGGATTTTCTTTACTTCAAACTCCCCACCATATCCTCTGGTTTTACCCATTCATCATATTCCTCGGCAGTTACATAGCCCAAATTGATAGCTTCTTCCCGTAAAGTGGTTCCATTCTTATGGGCGGTATTCGCTATTTCTGCTGCCTTATAGTACCCTATTTTGGTGTTCAAAGCGGTTACGAGCATTAAGGAATTGTTCAGCAAGGTTTTGATGACTTCGTGATTGGGTTCAATACCAACTGCACAATTCACGTCAAAGCTCACACAGGCATCTCCAATTAATTGGGCTGATTGCAAAATGTTTGCTGCCATCATGGGTTTAAACACGTTTAATTCATAGTGTCCCTGAGTACCACCAACGCTAACTGCTACATCGTTCCCCATCACTTGGGCGCAAACCATGGTCATGGCCTCACATTGGGTGGGGTTTACTTTTCCGGGCATAATGGAACTCCCAGGTTCATTTGCCGGAATAATGATTTCGCCAATACCTGAACGAGGACCGGAGGCCATCATCCGAATATCATTGGCTATTTTGTTCAAGGATACAGCCAATTGCTTCAAGGCACCATGACTCTCCACAATGGCATCGTGGGCAGCCAAGGCCTCGAATTTGTTTTCCGCTGTTTGGAAAGGTTGACCTGTAAATTCGGCAATGTATTTGGCCACCAAAACATCATAGCCATTGGGAGTGTTAAGTCCGGTACCCACAGCGGTGCCCCCCAGAGCCAACTCACTTAGATGCGGAAGTGTGTTTTTCAGGGCTTTCAGGCCATGATCTAGCTGGGATACATAACCAGAAAATTCCTGACCCAAAGTTAGGGGAGTGGCATCCATGAGGTGCGTCCGACCAATCTTTACCACATCCTTGAATTCTTTAGACTTTTTGGCCAGGGTATCTTTAAGCTGTTCCACCCCAGGAATGGTCACTTCGACTATTTTTTTATAGGCAGCAATGTGCATTCCCGTAGGGAAAGTGTCGTTGGAAGATTGACTTTTGTTGACATCGTCATTGGGCTGGATGGTTTTTTCTCCCTCTCCAATTTTCTTGCCTGCGATTTCATGCGCACGGTTTGCGATAACTTCATTGACATTCATATTGCTCTGTGTCCCGGAACCCGTCTGCCAAATTACCAATGGAAACTGGTCATCGTGCTTGCCTGCTAGAATCTCATCACAGACCTGACCAATCAAATCTCTTTTTTCCATGGCAAGGACACCAAGTTCATGGTTGGTGAAGGCCGCTGCCTTTTTCAAATAAGCAAAGCCATAGACCACTTCCAATGGCATGGAGGCTGGCGCTCCTATTTTAAAATTGTTTCGGGAACGTTCGGTCTGGGCTCCCCAATATTTGTCCGAGGGCACTTTAACTTTGCCCATGGTATCTT
>JBCCUY010000026.1:0-18301 GCA_039196145.1 Bacteroidota bacterium | reverse complement strand
CGTTATTTTTGCGCTATCCTTCTTCTTTGTGCTTTGTTCCTGTAACTCAAGTTCCGAAAGTGAGGATTATGTTCCTTTACAGGATGGAATTGAAAAATGGGAATTGGTGCGCATGACGGGAAGCCTCATTAATTCAGAGACCACTGGCGATGAAATGTCGTGGCAAGAATACTATCTACTCAACCCGGATGGTAGTTTCTTTAAATCCAGGGAGAGGGATGGGGTTATTACCCAAGCCACCGGAACCCATATTATAGTCCAAGAAGGGCAACAGGAATATTTTGAACTTACCTATCTAACAGGTGAAGAGCTTATTGCTAGTTGCTTCGCAAACGGGAAGGAAGTTTTGTCACTTCGCAACGAGATACTATATGGTTCTTGGAATGCCTGTGACGGACCTGGTCTGGAATATCGATTGGTGGACTAATTTATTTACAGGGCCATAAGATTACATCCCCTAACATCCGAATGGTCAAACCTGCCCAAAACTTCAAACGATCCATCTTCATAGGTTTTCCCCAAATCTTGGGTGGCTATAAAACAACATGAATTAATATTGGCCAAATCGATTACATTCATACCACCTGTCTTACCATAGGACTGCGGTGAAAGCGGGTCTTCCGTATCCCGTGTTAGGACTTTCATCCATTTCGGTGTGCTAAAGATTCCATTTCCTTTGGAATAGCCTTGGGATAGGAGTTCTGTCATCCCATATTCAGAGTGGATGTCCGAAACGCCAAAAGCGTTTTTTAATATGTCGTGCAATTCCTCGCGGATGAGCTCCTTTCGTCTTCCTTTCATGCCACCGGTTTCCATTATGGTGGTATGTTTCAGTTTTATCGGAAACTGTTCTGCCAAATCCAAAAGGGCAAAGGACACACCGATAAGTAGTGTTTTGTTCTGATTTGATTCGAGTAGAAGTAGTTTCTGTTTTAAGGTTTCCAGGTCATAAAGGTAAAATCCACTATCAGCATGTTTGGACCGTTTTACCAGTTCATCAACCATATGAACCAAGGAAGAGCCTTCTCGCTCCAAATAGGATGGCAATAGTGCCAGAATGCAGTAATCTTCAATATTTCCGTAAAACTCTTTAAAACCATTTAGAAAGCTTTTTGTGTACAATTCTAGGTCCGTGACATGGTGTTTGCTGGTACTGCTTTGAGTGGTACCGCTGCTTTCGAAAATGGTTTGGGGCAAATCGGTGGAGGACAATATTGTATGGGACTTAAAAAACTGAATGGGCAAAAAAGGAATGTCCCTGCTTTTGGCTACTTGATTTGGATGCTTTCCCAAATGGTTGCAATAGGTTTGGTAGATAGCATTGTTGTGGTATTGAAAACGAAATGCCTCTAAGGCCAGTTGCTCAAACTGAGCTCCTGAGGTGATGGAGAATAAACGTTGGGAATAGGTGCTGATCATTTGGGCATAAAAATACCCAAAAAAAAGCCCTTCGTTTGAAGGGCCGTATTGGAATTTATTTAATGACCAGTTTCCGGGTCATGGTCTTTTTGTCTTCTGTTACTTGGAGCACATATACCCCAGGTACTAGTCGTGATACGTTTAGGGTGTTTGTGGAAATCCTATCGGTGAGGACCACTTCCCCAAATACATCATAGATTTTTATTTGTTTGCTTCCGTTGGTCGCCGTGGTAAGGTATACCTCATCGCCATATACCGGATTAGGGTACATTTTAAAGCCCTTTAGCTCTTGCACTTGCTCAGTGTTTACACTGACCAATTCCTGACCGAATGTGAATAAGGGTAAAGCCATAATGAGTACAAAGTAGATTTTCTTCATAAATGCTGATTTGGGTATAAGCATTGTAAAAGTAGAAAATAGCGTTAAGAAGGACTATAAAATGTTGTGAAACAAAGAATTGTGTAGGTAAAGGCCCTAAATCCGATGTTGGCTACCGTAAAACATCGATGAAATGCACTAATTACTTGATGATCAGCTTTCTGGTGGCCACTTTGTTGTGCTCAAAAACCCTGAGGATATATACGCCTTTATCCAAGTTTGAAAGGTTGAGTTCCCTTCCTAAAATGGTAGTTTGAAGGACTTGTGTGCCCAAAACATCAAAAATGAGAATTTTCTTTGGAGCGTTTTGGGTGGTCTCTATAAAGACCTTGCCATGTGGAACCGGATTGGGATACAGCTTAAACCCGTCTATATCTCCGCCTGCCTGGGAACTCTGGGAGAATCCAAGTGTACAGATAAAAAAGAATAAGACTAGGTAAAGGTGTTTCATAAAGTATTGGTTACAAAGGCTATGCCACAAATATAAATAATTTGGTTACCCATGGGGAAAAGCCTAAGGAAAAAACCCACACTTTTCGATGAAGTGCAAAAAAAGCCCTCATAAAGAGGGCTTTTTTCTATTTTGAGAATGTGACTAAACTAGTTGATTCCTCTGGTCCAACCTGCTCCCCAGGTGCCAATATCTGTACCAGTACCGTTGCCAACACCCGAAATAACATCTGTTTCTACAAATGCTGCTCCGGTATCATTTTTTAGGGTAGTGGTTACATTGTTGAAAGTAACATCGATGATATTGGAGCTATCATCAACTACGCCGGTTCCTGTATCCGCATCGTCCAAATCGAAGCCTTCGGCAAAATCATTGATTACTATATTATTGAAAATAAATCGTGTTCCTGCTCTAAGTCGTATAGCTTCATCATCGTCATCGGCTCCATCACCAACAACAGTAACATTAGTTACCGTTGGAGCTGAAAAATAACCCCCTTCATTACTGAAATCTGTGTTGAAACCATCACATTCGAAAGCCTTGTCGTGTGCTGCTCCATGTTGCACGTAAACGTCAGTAAGGCTTCCAACAAACCCTTCGGTCCAATCAATGGAATCGTCCTCCGCATTTACTACCACTAGGTGGCTTGCATTGACAGTACCTCCAAAAAACTCAAATCCGTCATCCGATCCTTCATAAACCTGAACAAAATCTATTGTAGTTCCACTTCCAACGCCATAAACTGAAAGACCATTCAGTTCTGCATTCCCATCGATGGCACCACCTGCAAACTCAATTCTTACGTATTCAATGTTTCCGGAATTATCGGTAGGGGTGTTTCCACCGAAGGCGAGTGCACCAACTTCAGAGGTGGCGATATCTTCAGAGCCGTCAGCAGTAGAATTGATAGGAGCTCTTCCGCAAATTACCAGCCCACCCCAGTCACCTGAAGAAGGTGATGTAGCGTTGGAAGTAAGTACAATGGGATCGCTTGATGTTCCAACAGCATTGATTCTTGCCCCTTGCTGAATGGCAATATAGGCATTTACACCAATGGGCTGAGCTTTAATGGTCATGCCCGCAGGGATGGTCAAGGTAGTGCCACTTGCCATTAGAACTGGACCTGTAACGATATATTCTGTATCGGAATCCAGTGTAAGGTCCGATGTATATAATCCGTTGAGGTTTACGGTTGTGTCTGCAGGTGGTTCTTCACCTCCTGAGTTGTTGTTTGTTGTGGTAACGCTATTGTCGTTAATAACGATATCCGAGGTATCGTCGCTTTCACAAGCAATGAACAAGGCTGCGGCTATACCTAAAAATAAAAACTTGTTTTTCATCTCTACTTAGTTTAAAAAAATTTAAAATTTATATTTAAGGGTTAGCCCAACGTTAACCCCAAGGTTATACTCTCTTATTACAATATCTCCCAAATCCGTGCCTTCCCTTACGAATGAGATGTCAGGATCTAGGATATTTTTTGCCGTTAGATTAGCTTCAAAATGTTCTCCAAATGAATTTTTCCAAACAAAATTCAAAGTAGGAACGGCCTTTTCCACAATGTTCCCCAAGCTTCCGGATCCCAAAGAGAAAATACGATCGGAGAAGTATGAGAACGCAACTGTAGCTTTTGGTTTGTAGCTTCCGAAAACTGGACTGTAATTCACGTCGGCATTGATAATAAATGGAGAGGCACCCTCCAGTTCATCCGAATCTCGGTCGAAAGCCGTGCCAAATGTGTTTTCATCACCCCCTGGAATATCTTTTAGATCTTGTTCGGTATTGGTATAAGCAGCATTCAGTCCAACCGATACAATTGGGTTATCATCCGAGTCTGTGTAGAGGTTTTTTCGTACCTCAAGCTCAACTCCAAAAATATCAGCTTGTTCACCTGTTCTAAAGTAACGTTGTGTTCCCGTAGCATCTGCGGCTACTACTCGGTTAACAGGATCTTTGATTGTTTTGGCAAATGCCGCCACAGAAATGATTTCACCTCTTTCCAAGAACCATTCGTACTTTAAATCATAATTGAAGATATCGGAGTAGGTAGCTCCATTTCCATCTAAACCTCCCAATAGATCGGGATTACCACCCACCCGTTGGGTTACTGATTCGTAGACAAAAGGAGCAACTTCCTTGAATTCCGGAAATGATGCGGTCTTGCTAAATCCCAGTCTTAAGTTCGAATCTTCATTTAATGCGTATCTGAAGTTTACACTGGGCAAGAAAATGTTTTCATACACACTTCTTTGTCCGGGGTCATCCGCCCTGATGTTGATTACATCATAAACAACGTTTTGGCTGAAAGATTCTACCCTAATACCGGGAACTACACTTAATTTTTCGCTTATGCCCAATTCTGCAGTTCCATACACGGCATGGATGTTCAAGTTTCCTTTATAGGTGTTTTCTGGAAGGCCCGGGCGATTTCTATTTCCTATTTCATTGTTTATTGGATTTAGAACCAATAGATCCCATAGACCTTCACCTGTTGGAATATTGATGTTGCTTACATTAAAAATGTCATTGAAGTTGTTTACATCAGTAACCGGGGTATTGTCCCTGTCTTGAATCTCGTAGCCATATCTAATACTGTTGAACCTTCTTTCTTTTCTACGCCCATTATAGCCAAAGTTGAATTTTACTTTTTCGGAGGCCTTATAGCCGAGATTGATAAAACTGTTCAGTTCATCATCCTCTATACTTTGAAAAAATCTTTGATTGTCAAATGGAATGTTAGTGTAAAAAACTGGATTGGTAGTGGCATCATTATCCAAGGCCAATTGATAGTTTTCAAGTGTTATCCGTTTTCTATCAGGTTCATCAGAGAAAACTTTATTGAAACCTACCCCCCAATCCATGGAAAGCTTCTCATCAAAAATGTGTTCACCCGTCAATTGATTAACAAAAATCATATCTTGGTTAAACTGCACATTCATCACATAAAAACCCTCATCCGTGGTGATGATTGCATCACGGTTGGTACCCTGTCCATTAATTCCGTAGAAGCCAACTGCGTCGCTAGAGCTGTTTATGAATAGGGAACTATATTTTATCTTATGTTCATTGTTGATTCTGTATATTACGTTTCCGAGAGCGGTAGTTGTGGTTTTATAAGCAAACTCTCTTACATTCGGGAAATCTACCTTTAAGACGTTGGTAAAATCCCTTGCAGGACCTTCCCAAAGTTCATATCCGTTTCCAAAGCTTGCAGCGCCAAAGAAGCTAAGTCTGGACTTGTCATTATTAAAATTAAAGGAGTAGCCTCCTTCGATAGCAGCGGATATATTTACTGGATTCCATGCCTCCTGTGGATCCACACCATGTGACAATACAATGGCAAAAGGATCATTGTCGTACCGATTGTAGAAACCAAAATCACTAGGACCTTCACTGCGTACGAAATCTTCTCCCGTGGCATTGCTGTTTAAGCCTGTCCCTAGAGAAACCTCCAAATAACCATCTCCTGTATATTCTTTGGAGTCGATGTTGACGTTACCAGCTGCAAAGTCTCCGTAAAAAGTGGGGCTATACGCTTTGCTTACAGCTACATTTTCAATGATACTGGAAGAAAAAAGGTCAAGATTGATGTTCTTTTTGTTTACATCATTGGAAGGGAGCGATAACCCGTTCATGGTTGTATTCTGATAGCGATCTCCGAGACCTCTAACATAAACGTTGCTTGAACCCTGTTGTTTTGAAATTCCTGAAATCTGTGCTACCGCAGCGGCCGCATCATCTATTCCTTTAAGGGTAAGAGCTTCCGCACTGATGGCCTCCTGAATAACAAGAGCATTTTTCTGTTGAAGTAATAATGCCACCTCAGAATCTTTTCTTGCTGAAGTGGTCACCACCACCTCGTCCAAACCCACACTACCTGCGCCCAAGGCCGCATTGATTTCGGCAACCTTATCCGTTTCAACGACCACATTTGGAATTTCTAGGGTCTCATATCCCAAAAAACTTATCACCAAGGTATAGGTCCCTGGTTCCACGTCAGGGATTTCAAAAAGTCCATCAAAATCAGATGTTGTTCCTTGGGTGGTGCCCTTAATCAATACATTGGCAAATGCAAGCGGTTCATTGTTAAGTTCTTTATCGGTAAGCTTACCTACAATGCTTCCGTTTTCTTGTGCATAACCAGTAAGTGCAAGCAGGGAAAAGATTACTATAAGACAAGTTCTCATTTGGTGTTCTGTTGGATTAGAATTCGGTGGCAAAGAAAGACGCGTGCTGTAAAAGCGATGTTACCCGCAGGTTAAGTGTTTATTTAAGAACTGTTACAATAATGTTATCACATTAAATGAATGTTAAGCATTTATGGCGTTATAGTATTATATTTACATTTGGGCGATTAACGTATAAATTACCATCCCATGAAAACGAAGGACATTAAGATTTTGTTGGTGGACGATGAGCCTGATATTCTCGAAATTGTCAGTTATAACCTGTCTTCTGAAGGCTATGAGGTTTTTACTGCAAAAAACGGAGTAGAGGGGGTCGCCAAGGCCAAGAAAAAGAACCCTCATCTCATCATTTTGGATGTGATGATGCCCGAAATGGATGGAATTGAAGCTTGCGAGGTAATTAGGAATACCCCGGGCTTGGAAAATACGATCATTACGTTCTTGACCGCCAGAGGTGAGGACTACTCCCAAGTGGCCGGTTTTGACGCTGGAGCCGATGATTATATTACCAAACCCATTAAACCCAAAGTATTGGTCAGCAAGGTAAAGGCCCTGTTGAGAAGATTAAAGGAGGAAAAGGCCGAAGTTGAGGACATTGTTAAGGTGGGTAATATCGTCATCAACAGGGAAGAATATAAGATTGTCAATGATGGTGAGGAAATCATTCTCCCAAGGAAGGAGTTTGAATTACTTTCCCTTTTGACTTCCAAACCCAGCAAGGTGTTCAAACGAGAGGTTATTTTGGACAAGGTCTGGGGAAATGAAGTTGTTGTTGGTGGTAGAACCATCGACGTCCATATTAGAAAACTACGTGAAAAAATAGGAGATCACCATTTCAAAACTGTTAAGGGCGTAGGGTATAAGTTTGTCTTATAATGGCCATACAGCTAAGGAAGTCCTATAAATTCGCCTTAAGGTCATCCCTGCTGATCACCATTTTTCTTGGAGCATTGTTCGCTACTTACCTGGTGTATCAAGAACAAAGTCTTTGGGTTCCCGTGCCTGTATTTTCCTTGTTGTGCTTTTTAGGGTGCTTTACCATTCTTCAGATTCGGGTGGAACGGTTTATTTACAGAAGGGTCAAAAAAATATATGACGATGTTTCCTTGTTGGAATCCTCCTCTTTCTCCTCCAAACCTGTTACTACGGACATGAAAACCCTCACTCAGGAGATTGGAAAATTTGCCGAGGACAAGAAGATAGAAATTGATACCCTAAAAATCCGGGAGGAATACAGAAAGGACTTTTTGGGCAATGTTTCCCATGAGCTGAAGACCCCGTTGTTTACCGTACAGGGATATATCCTTACCCTGCTTGATGGGGCCATGAACGATAAAAAAATCCGGGAAAAGTATTTAAACAGGGCCAATAAAGGAGTGGAACGCCTTATTTATATTGTCCGTGATCTGGATTTGATCACCAAACTGGAGGTGGGCGGACTTAAGTTGGAACGTGAAGACTTTGACATCATTGAGCTTATCCAAAATGTTTTTGATCTTTTGGAAATGAAGGCGTCAAAAAAAGGTATCGCACTAACATTTGATATGGAATACAGCCAACCCATCTATGTCAATGCGGATAGGGAAAAAATCCAACAGGTGGTTAGCAATCTATTGGTGAATTCCATTAAATATGGGCATTCCAACGGGACCACGGAGGTAAGTGTGGAAAACTTGATCAAGAACAAAGTGATCATCCGGGTAACTGATAACGGAGAAGGTATCCCAAAACAGCATATTCCAAGGTTGTTTGAACGCTTTTACCGTGTTGATCAAAGTGGAAGTCGAACAGAAGGTGGCTCCGGTCTTGGGTTGTCCATAGTAAAACATATCATTGAAGCCCACGATGAAAAAATCTATGTGGAAAGCGAAGAGGATGTAGGTTCAGAGTTTTCTTTTACGTTGGAAAAGACTTCGAAAAGTTCTGTGTAAGCTACCTCGGATTCAAATTGCGTCAGGCCTTCAAATTCATCGATTCTTTTAAGTTGGCCTATTTCAAACTTTTCCTGTTTGCAAAAGGGGACAAGGCGCTGTTTTTCTAATCGTTTTGCTAAATATTCTTGCTCATACTGACCTGGGGTAGGGATAAAAAACGCTTTTTTACGGAGTTTTGCCAAGTCCATCACGGTGGTGTATCCCGATCTACAGAGTACCTTTTCGCTTTGGTTGAGTGCTTCTTCAAGTTGATGGGACTGCATGAAATTGTACAGTTTAAGGGGACCTCCTGCCCTTTCAACTTCTTCCCAAGTTTGTTCTTGCTCTATTTTACCATTCACGAAAAGCACATTACCGTCAAAATCCTGGAGTTCGCACAGCAATTTTTCCTCCAAAAAAGTACGTTGCGGTTCCGGCCCGGAAAGGAGTACCATAAGGTCATAGAGAAAGGACCCTTCCCTTTTTTCAAATCGACTTAACGGCCCAAGATAAATAACATTGGGCTTGGATTTCTTAAGATGGCCGAGCTTGCCAGTGAGATTGGGTTTTCCTTGCATATCAGGCACCCAACAGGCCTTAAATTTCTTGATGATTTTTTGATGGGCCTTAGAGCTCATCCAAGTGGTATTTCCAGACAGTACGTTCAGCTGGTGTGTAATAAAGACACAAGGTACTTTTTTGGAATGGACACCCAATCTATTATCCGAAATGATACCATCCAATTGGTGTTCTCTTACCAACTTTTTTACATCCTTTTTTTCCTTGGCAATAGCTTTGATAACTTTTGGGGAATCCCAAATCATTTTGATTTTAAAATTCTTTCCCTTTTGCGCATAGGTGATCTTATACGATGGAAGCTCAAAAGATGGTAATTCCGGGAATTCTTTTTGAAGCAGTGAAAGCGCAACCCCGTCCGATGCAAGATAGGGTTGGTGACCTTCATCCATAAGAGCTTTTATGATAGGGATACACCTAGTGGCATGCCCCAAACCCCAATTTAATGGAGCGACTAGAATACGTTTGGAACTTTGCATAAAAGCAAAAAAACAAAACCTGTTTTGCCTTTGGATTTCCTTAGTTTTGCCAAAACATTAAATCTTGACCCAATTCGAATAGCGTGGGGAGTAAAAACAAATTAAAACGATTTAAGGAGAACGAGACTTTTTCCAACGTTGTGCAACCAACTAGAGAGGAAATCATGCAGGGATTTCACCTCAGGGGGAAATGGGCCTCCTTTTTTGAGAATGAAAATCCGATTGTACTTGAATTGGGCTGTGGAAAAGGGGAGTATACTGTGGGATTGGCGCAGAGAAACTCGAATAAAAATTATATTGGAATTGACATCAAAGGTGCCCGATTTTGGCGGGGAGCTAAAACAGCTCTGGAAAAAGAACTGGTCAATGTCGCTTTTCTAAGAACCCAAATAGAACTTGTGGACATGCTCTTCGCAGAAAACGAGGTTGATGAGATTTGGATTACCTTCCCAGACCCTCAAATCAAGTTCAAGCGTACCAAACATCGCATGACAAATCCAGAATTCCTGAAAAAGTACAAACACATTCTAAAGCCCAATGGTCTGGTCAACTTAAAGACGGATAGCGAGTTTATGCATGGTTATACTTTGGGGTTGTTGCAAGGTTTGGGAATGGAAATAGTATATTCCAATCACGATGTTTATAAAAATGCCGGGAGCCCAGCAGAGGTACTTGAAATTCAAACGTTTTATGAAAATCAGTATCTTGAGAAAGGAAAACCAATTACCTACATTCAATTTAGGGCCCACTAACCAATGACGCATATTCTTATTCTTTTTTTTGCCACATTTTCCGCGGCGTTCATGGCCACAGTACCCCCTGGATTGTTAAATATGAACGCGGCCAAGACCAGTGTGGAAAAAGGCAAGCTGAATGGGGTTATTTTCAGTTTGGGGGTATCGTCCATGATAATGATACAAGCCTATATTGCTGTGCTCATTTCCAAGTTTTTATATCGGAACCCCGAGGCCATAGATATGCTGCTCAAGGCGGCATTGTTGGTATTTGCTTTTTTTGCAGTCTATTTTTTTCTAATTGCGAAACGAAATAAGGAGAAGAAGATGAAAGCGGTGAAAATGAGCAAAAAGAACAGCTTCTTTAAGGGAACCCTTTTGGCAGCGCTAAACCTTCTCACCATCCCCTATTACAGTGGTTTGAATGCCATGTGGAACGAGGCTGGTTGGATAAAGTTTGAACTGGCCGATACCATCACCTTTGTTTTGGCGGCAGGTACTGGTACGTTTTCCGTGCTGTACCTATATACCTTTTATTTCAATAAGTTGGAGACCAAGACCAATCGATTTTCCAAAAACTCCAACTACATCCTTAGCGCTCTGATGCTAGTGCTATTGGTGATTACCCTATTTCGAATTTTTTACAAATAAATGGAGGAACAAAACTTCTTTGACAAGGTATACGAGGTGGCCAGACAGATCCCTTTTGGGCGTGTAACTTCCTATGGTGCCATCGCCAAATATTTGGGCGCTGCCCGAAGTGCAAGAATGGTGGGCTGGGCCATGAATAATTCCGGGGCCAAGGACGTTCCTGCCCATCGCGTGGTCAATAGAAAGGGGATACTTACGGGGAAACACCATTTCGATGGAACGAATCTGATGCAGCAACTTTTGGAGAATGAAGGAATTCGGGTGGAGGACAACCAAATTCTGAATTTGCAAAAACACTTTTGGGACCCGGGCAAAGAACTACAGTAATCCAAGATTAAGCTGGAAAAAATGATTCCACATAATGGATGCCAATGGTCGGCATTTAAACATTTGGCAAATAATTTATTCCTATCCCACCATCTTCATTTTCAATGTGCAAACTTCTTAATCCAAGCGGCATAGCGTATCTTTGTAATTTGGAATCGGTTTAAACGACTGCAATTAAAATAAGACAGATGAAGCTTAAAAAAGCGGACATACTCAAGGCTTTGGAAAACATTTCTGCCCCAGGGGAAGGACAAAATTTGGTGGAAAGTGGTGCAGTGACCAATATTCAGGTTTTTGGGGATGAAGTGGAAGTAGATGTAACCATAAAGAATCCAAGCCTTCAGGCCAAAAAGAAGACCGAAGTAGAGATACTTAAAATCATACACAAGGAGGTCTACGAAAAGGCCAAGATCAAAATCAATCTTAAGGTGGATGCACCGGCTAAACCCAAGGTCAACCAAATTAAGGGCAACCCAATTCCAGGTATCCAAAATATTATTGCTGTGGCTTCGGGAAAAGGTGGTGTTGGAAAATCTACGGTCACGGCCAACTTGGCGGTTACCTTGGCCAAGATGGGTTTTAAAGTGGGACTTTTGGACACGGATATCTATGGCCCCTCAATGCCCATTATGTTCGATGTGGCCTTGGAAAAGCCGTTATCGGTCAACATTGACGGCAAGTCTAAGATGAAACCTGTTGAAAACTATGGGGTTAAGCTATTGTCGATCGGATTTTTCACCCAGCCAAATCAAGCAGTGATCTGGAGAGGTCCCATGGCATCCAAGGCCCTAAACCAAATGATTTTTGATGCCCATTGGGGCGAATTGGACTTTTTGCTTTTAGATCTTCCTCCGGGAACAGGGGATATCCACCTTAGTATTATGCAGTCCTTGCCGGTAACGGGTGCCGTTGTGGTGAGTACGCCCCAAGAAATTGCCTTGGCTGATGCGCGCAAAGGGGTTGCCATGTTCCAGCAAGAGGCGATTAGTGTACCGGTGTTGGGCATCGTGGAAAATATGGCCTACTTTACACCAGAAGAGCTGCCTAACAACAAATATCATATCTTTGGTAAAGACGGTGCCAAGAATTTAGCTGAGGATTTAGAAATACCATTTTTGGGAGAAATACCATTGGTACAGAGTATACGAGAGGCAGGGGATGTTGGAAGACCAGCTGCCATGCAGACCGCAACTCCAACAGAAGAAGCATTTGAAGACCTGACCAAGAATGTGGTTCAGGAATTGGTGCGGAGAAATACAGATTTACCGCCAACAGAGGCAATTAAGATTACAACAATGGCAGGATGTGCTGCCGTTAAAAAGAAATGAGCATGACATCGGAAGAAATAAAAAGCAATGTGGAAAAGGCACTGGATGAGATACGACCTTTTCTTCAAAGTGATGGAGGTGACATTTCATTGATTTCCATCGATAATGATAGTTTAGTGAAGGTAAAGTTGGAAGGTAATTGCATTGGTTGCAGTGTGAACCAGATGACCCTGAAGAGTGGAGTGGAAATGACCATCAAAAAGTACGCACCACAGATTGAAGAAGTTGTAAACGTAAGCTAGACTGACATAAGTCATAATTCCTGTCCACAACAAATTCTAAGTTGCGCAGATATCCAAATACCCTTACGGAATGATTAAAACCGATATTCTGATTATTGGAGCTGGGCCTACGGGTCTTTTTACCGTTTTTGAGGCAGGTTTGTTAAAACTCAAGTGCCATCTAATTGACGCTCTAGCACAACCTGGTGGACAATGTGCGGAAATTTATCCCAAAAAACCAATTTATGACATCCCAGGATTTCCCGAAGTTTTGGCAGGGGAACTTGTGGACAATCTCATGGAACAGATAAAACCTTTTCAACCAGGGTTTACCCTAGGGGAAAGAGCGGAGACCATCGAAAAATTAGAGGACGATACCTTTTTGGTGACTACCAACAAAGGCACAAAGCACAACGCTCCCATAGTGGCTATTGCGGGTGGATTAGGCAGCTTTGAGCCTAGAAAACCCCAATTGGAAAACCTAGCCCAATTTGAAGACAGGGGGGTGGCCTATATGATCAAAGAGCCAGAGGTATATCGCAATAAAAAAGTTATCATAGCCGGTGGAGGGGATTCCGCATTGGACTGGGCCATATTTCTGGCCGATGTTGCAGCCGAGGTTACCTTGGTGCATCGCCGCAATGAATTTAGGGGAGCCTTGGATTCAGTGGAAAAGGTTCAGGAACTAAAAAATCAAGGTAAGATCAGTTTGATCACTCCCGCTGAGGTAATAGATCTTCAGGGGAAGGAAAAATTGGAAAAGGTTACTGTTAGAAAAACAGACGATTCAAAAGAAATTGATCTGGAAGTGGACAATTTCATACCTCTTTTTGGACTTTCCCCTAAATTGGGCCCCATTGCTGACTGGGGCTTGGAAATTGAGAAGAATGCCATTAAAGTTGACAACACCTTGGACTACCAAACCAATATTCCAGGGATTTATGCGATTGGGGATGTAAATACCTACCCAGGTAAGTTAAAGCTTATCCTATGCGGGTTCCATGAAGCTACCCTGATGTGCCAAAGTGCCTATCAGCGCATTCACCCAGATAAAAAATATGTAATGAAATACACTACGGTTGGTGGTGTAACCGGGTTTGATGGAAGCAAAAAAGAGGCACCAAAGGCAGTCGTAAAAAGCATAGATTAGGAGTGAGGAGGTAGGAGTTAGGAGTTAGTAGTTGGAGGTAAGATAAAATGGCTGTCAAAAAATTTGAAGATTTACTGGTTTGGCAAAAATCTCAAGACATTGCGGTCTTGATTTATAAGAATTTTACCAACTTAAAAGATTATTCTTTTAAAGACCAAATTTTAAGGGCTTCTGTTTCTATTTCAAATAATATTGCCGAAGGTTTCGACCGAAGAACAAACACAGATTTTATAAGGTTTTTACATATGGCCACTAGCTCAAACAGCGAGGTAAGATCTATGTTGTACTTGTCAAAAAGATTGGGATATTTGCACCGTGAAGTGTTTGAAGATTTATTGGACAAGTCAAATGAAATTTCGAAAATGCTTTATGGACTAATACAATCTATGAAATGATACTTATTCCCAACTTACTAATCCCTAAACCCTTTTCATGGATATAAAACTAAAAATTACCGATCGCGATGGCGTTTTACATGAGGTAGATGCCCCAACAGATATGAACATGAATCTGATGGAGGTGGTGCGGTCCTATGAACTGGCTCCCGAAGGGACCATTGGTATCTGCGGAGGGATGGCAATGTGCGCCTCATGCCAATGCTATGTAAAATCCGATCATGAACTTCCGGAAAAATCAGATGATGAGGACGCTATGCTGGCCGAAGCCTTTTTTGTGGAGGACAACAGCCGTCTTGGCTGTCAGATTCATATGACCGAAAATCTGGATGGCCTGGAAGTGGAACTGGCCCCGGAAGAAGGTTAGATTCTTGCCTGATAGGTGAACAAGTTGTAATAACGCCCTTGGGCTGCGATAAGTTCGTCATGTGTACCCTGTTCCTCGATATGCCCCTCTTCAATCACCAGAATTTGATCCGCTTTACGGATTGTGCTCAGACGGTGGGCAATAACAAAGGTGGTTCGGCCCTTGGTCAGTTCTGCCAAGCTTTTTTGTATCAATGCCTCAGACTCTGTATCTAGACTGGAAGTGGCCTCATCCAAGATCAATATTCTTGGATTTGCAAGAACTGCACGGGCAATGGCAATCCGTTGACGCTGCCCTCCTGAAAGTTTTACGCCGCGTTCTCCTATTAGGGTGTCAAGCCCCTCCTCGAACCGATCGGTAAACTCATCCACATAGGCTGCTTTAACGGCCTGGTCGAGTTGCCTTTCGTTGGCATCGGGCCTAGGAAACAGGATGTTTTCCCTAATGGTTCCTTCAAACAAGAAATCGTCTTGAAGCACTACCCCCAAATGCTGTCTAAAGCTCTTCAGATCGACTTTGGAAAGGTCCTTTCCGTCAATTGTGATCATACCAGAGTCCGGATTCAGAAAACTGGCAGCCAACCCCGCAATTGTGGACTTTCCAGAACCTGAGCTACCGACCAAGGCAATAACTTCCCCGGATTTTACGTCAAAACTAATATTGTGCAATACCTCCTTGTCTTCCTCATAAGAGAAAGAGACTTTGGAAAATCGCATGTTACCAACAATGGAGTCCAGCTGCAAGGTTCTTTCTCCAACCTGTGACTCCTCCTTCATGTTCATAAGTTCCTCCGTGCGATCCAGCCCTGCCAAGGCTTCGGTCAATTGACTCCCAATGTTGCTCATCTGCACAATTGGTGCGATCATAAGTCCAAGCAATACCGTGAATTCTACAAATTGACCTATTGTAAGCGTTCCCTCAATGATTTTATACCCTCCAAAACCCATTACACTGGTCGTGGCCACTCCCAATAAGAAAGTGGAAGAACTGGTCATAAACGCTGTAGTGGTAAGGCTCTTTTTTACATTTTGGTACAGTCGGTCAACACCACCTTCAAAAACCTCTTTTTCTTGCTCCTCCGCATTGAACCCTTTGATCACCCGTATACCTCCCAAGGTTTCGGTCAACCTTCCCTTGACTTCCGCATTTATTTTCCCTCTATCTCTAAAAATAGGACGGATAATCTTAAAAGCTTTTAGGGCGATTATGGCAAAAATGATTAGGGGTATGAATGTGAACAGGGTCATGAATACATCGATATCCAATAAAAGAATTAGTGAAACAACTGCTGTAATTACACCTCCTACCAACTGAACCAACCCAGTTCCTACCAAGTTCCGAACGCCTTCCACATCGGACATGATTCTGGAAACCAATGCCCCGGATTTGGTGTTGTCAAAGAACCGAATGGGAAGTGCGAGTACTTTTTTCTGCACCTGTGCCCGAAGCTCCGAAATCAGATATTGGGCCTGTACACTTAAAATCCGGGTAAGCAAAAATGAGGTAACGGCCTGCACAAAAATGGCCAACATTACACCCCCTACTAGGTATTTGAGCATGTCCACATCCTTGTTGACAATGACATCATCAATGAGGTATTTGGAAGCAATAGGCGCAACAAAACTGGCGGACTTGCTTATAGCAATGAGTAGCAAACCTATAAATACCAGCTTTCGTTTTGGCCAAATAATGGTTTTAAACGCTGTTAGGATACTTACCTTTTTTTCAGCCATGGTGTAGTTTAAAAGGAATGTGCAATTTACTTCAAATTAATAGAGTAGGAAGCGCTATGGAAAAGATTGGTGGGAAATTAACTTAACCACCCAACTTGTGTATATTTAGGTGTTTTTCAGCCAGCATGATGTTCAGAACGATAACTGTTTTCGCCTTGTTTTTGATGGCCTTGCACGGCATTGCCCAGAAGTCTTATCCGCAGTTGGGGTACATCGTAACGGATAATGCTGGGATTTTCACAGAGGAACAGTTAATTGGGTTAAGATCCAAACTGACATCCTTTGAAACGGAGACTTCCAACCAACTTGTGGTACTCACCATCAATAGCCATGGGGATGAGACGATTGAGACCTATGCTAACAGAACCTTCAACCAAAATAAACTGGGTCAAAAGGAGAAAGATAATGGTCTCCTGGTACTTTTTGCCAAGAATGACCGCGAGGTGAGGATTGAAGTGGGTTACGGCCTGGAACCCTACATAACAGATGCAGTGGCTTCCAGAATCATCCGAAATACCATGATTCCCAATTTCAAGGATGGGCGTTACTTTGAGGGAATTGATCAAGCTACCGACCAAATTATTGCATTTTTGACCCATCCGGAGGCATTGGAAGAGTTTAAACAGGAAATTAATTCGGAAGGAGAAGGAATAAATGGGCCGGTCCGAATTTTTATGTCCCTTTTGCTTATGATTTTTATTAGCGCCGGAGGTTTTATCTTCTATAAAAGTTACTCTGGTATCATAGAAATGTTCCGAGGGATGCTTAGTGGCAAACTAGGGCTGCTTCAGGGTTTCTTTATGGTGATTTTTGGTATGATGCCTACCTTATTTTCGCTGGTTTTTATATTGATGCCGCTTTTTTTCGTGACCATGATTTTTGATTTGGGCATCCAAATAGAGGATTATGAGAATTTGTTGGAAAGCAATTCCTGGCCGTATTGGGGTATAGGTGGTTTCTTTTTGATTACTCTGCTCCTTGCCGTACTAAAGATTATAATCAAGGGGAAGGAGGACTTCAAATTGTCGTTGTACAAAAATGACAAAAAGTATATGCGAAAGACATTTTCCTCTTCAGGAACACATTCATTTGCATCTGGTTCAGGGTCTTCCTCGGGAAGTTCAAGCAGTTTTTCCGGTGGAGGCGGGAGTTCTGGCGGTGGCGGGTCCAGTGGGAGTTGGTAAATCGATTTGATTTCCTGTATTTTCACCATTAAATTGAAACAATGGATACCAAAGACAGCAACGGGAATATTTTGGAAGATGGCGACAACGTGCATGTCACCAAAGACTTAAAGATTAAAGGGATGTCAAAAACCTTGAAGCGCGGAAATCTTATTAAGAATATTCGGTTGACCAACAGCACTCAGGAGGTGGAATGTAGGATTGGTAAATCCCATATAGTGTTGAAAACCCAGTTTTTAAAAAAAGCATAGCTATTATGAGAGTAATATTAGGATTGTTCGCGTTGGTAGCGTTCTCATGCGCCCAAAAACCCCAAACGGAAATCGAAAAATGGGAGGCGCAAGCGGAAAACATAACGATTATCCGAGACGATTTTGGAGTACCACATATCTATGGCAAAACGGATGCTGATGCCGTTTTCGGTTTGTTGTATGCCCAGTGTGAGGACGATTTTAATCGGGTGGAGCAGAACTACATTTGGGCAACGGGCCGTTTGGCAGAGGTGGAAGGTGAAGGGGCGTTGTATAGTGACCTGCGAGCTAGACTCTTCATGAGTCAGGAGGAGGCCAAATCCAATTATGAAAAAAGCCCAGATTGGTTAAAGGATTTATGCAACGCTTTTGCAGATGGGGTTAACTATTACCTACACACCCATCCGGAAGTGAAACCAAGACTATTGACCCGATTTGAACCTTGGATGCCCATGTATTTTAGTGAGGGAAGCATTGGTGGTGATATAGAGCGTATTTCAGTTAAGAAAATAAAGGCCTTTTACGAAAGTGGGATGCCACTGAAAGCACAACAACT
>JBCCUY010000025.1:0-18445 GCA_039196145.1 Bacteroidota bacterium | reverse complement strand
GAAAAACCATCAATTAAACTTATGATAAAAATCAGAAAGATTGTATCTCCGAACTAAGCTTGTATTATGTTGTATTTGGAGCGGAATTCAATTAATTTTCAAATCTGTATATTTAGTTGAAACCGAACCAACTGGTACTTCATGTCCGTTTCCGACCAACATCAACTTGTAGATTTCCTGAAAGGGATTTCCTTCTTTTCTGAAGTGTCCAAAACCTCCTTGATGCAGCTTTCCAAGAACCTAAAACAGGAGAATTTCGAAATTAATGATGCCATAATTAGAAAGGGCGATGTTGGTGATGCTATGTACGTCATCCTAAAAGGCAAGGTGAAGGTGCATGACAAAGACCATTTGTACATCATGTTGAATGAAAACGATTGTTTTGGTGAGTATGCCTTAATTGATGATGAGCCACGCTCTGCCTCTGTAACGGCCATGGAGGATACTACTGTACTGAAAATTGAAACAACACATTTCGTAGAGCTCATTACCACTGACAAGGGGTTCGCCAAGGGCATTTTATCAGTTTTGATCAAAAGACATCGGGAGTTGGATATTATACAAGAACGACTTACTGTTTCGAAAAGGGAATTGGAACTGGCCAATTCCAAAATGTCTGGCCTTATTGATGGTGCAATGGACGCGATTGTTATGTTCGATTGCAATTTTAGAATCGTCCTGGCCAATGCATCTGCCCAAGCCATTATGGAAAATGAAGATGTGCTTCAACGCAATATCCTGTTTTTTCTGGATGAAGCCAGTGCCCAGCTATTGGAAGGTCTGGTGAAGGCAGATTTGAGCGGCGAGAGCAAAGGGATGAACACCTATTTGCCTTCCACCGTCAAGGTAATAGGGTCTAATGGGATGGAAACACTGAATGAGGGTACAATAAGTAGGTATGGCAACGATACGGAGAGTTTTTATACCCTTATTCTAAGAAATATCAATGAACGTGTGCAGGCCGAGTCCAAGATCAATTCACTGCGGAGCCAAACCAAATATTTGCAGGAAGAAATCGAGGAGCTTACCAGCGGTTACGGAATTATAGCACGGGACCAATCCATGAAAAAGGTGCTGGACCTGGTGGAACAAGTGGCCCATACAGACGCTACGGTACTTGTTCAAGGTGAAACCGGGACTGGAAAGGAACTGGTGGCAAGAGCGATCCATATGGCAAGCGACCGAAGTGACCAACCCCTGATCAGGGTAAATTGCGGGGCCATTCCTGAAAACCTTATTGAAAGTGAACTGTTTGGTCATGAAAAAGGTGCCTTCACCGGTGCCACGAGCAGCAGAAAAGGACGGTTTTTGCTGGCACATAGAGGGACCATTTTTTTGGACGAGATAGGCGAACTACCATTGGCCTTACAACCCAAATTGCTCCGGGTACTGCAGGAAGGCGAATTTGACCCGGTGGGCAGTTCGGAAACGGTCAAGGTTGATGTTCGCATTATAGCAGCTACGCACCGCGATCTATTGGTGTATGCCCAAGAAGGAAAATTTAGGGAAGATTTGTTTTACCGTCTCAACGTTTTCCCCATTCAAGTACCTGCCCTAAGGGATAGAGGTAGGGATGTTTGCATAATCGCAAATGAAATGATGACTAGATCTGGACGAAAATTGAACAAGCCAGTAGGAGATTTATCCGAGGAACAGGAACAACTCTTTTTGAACTATGATTGGCCCGGTAATGTCAGGGAACTTCAAAACTTAGTGGAACGCGCCATAATTGTTTCCAAAAATGGCGAGGTGGATTGGGTCAATATCATTCCCAATATAAAAGGAAAGCAAAAGGCACCCTCTAACGATGAAACGGGCCGAGTGTACACTTCTGCTGAATGGCAGAACATGGAGAGGGACAATATTCTGCGCGCGTTAAAGCTTACCCAATGGAAGATTTCTGGGGAAAGGGGGCGGCTAAATTGTTGGGATTGCGCCCAACCACCCTCACTTCAAAAATAAAGGCACTAGGCATCTCCAGACCAATATAAACTCACGGTATTTCGTAAATAAACTCACGATATTTCATGAATTAACGAAAAATCGTTACTGCATTCTTATTCTTGTAGTGATTTAAATATTTGATTTTTAATTAGTTATAGTTTTTGGCACGCCAAATGCATCCTTAAGGCCAAACACAAATAATTAATCTAAAAATTAAAAAAATGATTACAACAGCAAACATTAAGAACGGAGTAAACGTAGATCAATTGGTAGACACCATCAACCATGTACAGGAAGACCCTACTTTGGCAAAATTCGAATTTAGGGCCAAAAACAATTGGATTGACGGTGGGCACTGCGTGACCAGCATCAAGGATTATTACGGAGTCGGTCAAGAGCATACAGAGAGAGCAAAGGAATCTTTTACTATGGAAGCTGACCATGTCGAGGTGCTTCTTGGTCAGGATAAGGCTCCCAATCCAGCTGAAACCGTATTGCATGCCTTAGGATCTTGCTTAACAGGAGCCATGGTTTACCATGCGGCAGCTCAGGGTATTGAGATTGAGGGAATGGAATCTACCCTAAAAGGAGGTGTCGACCTTCATGGTTTTTTGGGATTAGATCCTGAGGTACGCAAAGGATTTGAAGGCATTACCGTGAAGTTCAAAGTGAAGTCCGATGCTTCTGAAGAGCAATTAAAGGCTCTTTCCCAATTCTCCCCAGTTTTTGACATCATTACCAATCCAACTCCTGTTTCCATCGAGTTCGAAAAGTAAGATTGAAACAAGCCGCTCGCAAAAAAAGGGCGGCTTGTTCACTTCAGTTTCAGGCCAACTTCTAAAGAATACTCCAAAGATGAACCACCCAGTACACATCATAGTTAACGGAAACCAAGCAGCTGCCCATGTGGCCTATCGGGTCAATGAGGTTTGTGCCATTTATCCGATAACACCATCCTCCGAGATGTCGGAGTTAGCTGAAGAATGGAGTGCCAATGGCCAGGAAAATATTTATGGTGATGTTCCCGCGGTATACGAGATGCAAGGAGAAGGTGGAGTGGCCGGTGCCATGCATGGAGCTTTGCAAACCGGAGCATTGTCAACCACATTTACTGCATCACAGGGACTACTCCTTATGATGCCAAATATGTTCAAGATAGCAGGGGAGCTTACCCCAAATGTGATTCATGTGGCCACACGGTCAATCGCTACGCATGCTCTTTCCGTGTTCGGGGATCACAGTGATATCATGGCCGTGAGAAACACGGGATATGCTTTTCTGGGCTCCAGTTCGGTTCAAGAAGCCATGGATTTTGCCTTGATTGCCCAGGCAGCTACTTTAAAAACAAGAGTGCCATTTGTCCATTTTTTTGATGGATTTAGAACCTCACATGAAACTTCAAAAATTGAACTAGTTTCGGATCAGGTCATACGAACCATGATTCCAGAAAAATATATCGAAGCCCATAGAAAGAGGGCATTAAATCCCAACCAACCTGTGCTTCGTGGATCTTCTCAAGGTCCAGATGTCTTTTTTCAGAGCCGTGAGGCAATCAATCCATTTTACAATTCGTGTCCGGATGAGGTGCAGGAGCAAATGAACCGTTTTGCAAAACTCACCGGGAGGCAATACCGCCTTTTTGATTACGTTGGGCACCCTAAGGCCAAGCAGGTTATCGTAGCAATGGCCTCAGCTACCCAGACTATAGAGGAGACCGTAAAGCACTTAAACCAAAAAGGGGAGAAAGTCGGTTTGGTCAAGGTCCGATTGTTTCGGCCGTTTAGTGCCAAGCATCTCTTGAACAGTCTTCCCGAGACTTGTGAAGCTATAGCGGTTTTGGATCGTTCCAAGGAACCCGGGGCAACTGGTGAACCCTTGTACTTGGACATTGTACAATCAATAATGCAGGCCTATGGTTCCAAGTTTAGCTCTCTTCCGAAGGTAATTGGGGGCCGCTACGGGCTTTCCTCCAAAGAGTTGACTCCACCAATGGTAGAGGCTATTTTAGGGAATTTAAAACAACAATTCCCAAAGAATGGTTTTACCGTAGGCATTCAGGACGATGTCACACATTTAAGTCTTGATATCACGTCGGACATCAATCTTGATCAATGTTTTTCACAGGCTCTATTTTATGAAACAAAACAAACCAATACCCAATCCTTGTTCCTAGGAAGCTTAAAGCTCTTGGGAAACTGTACCGATTATCACATTCAGGGATATACCGAATGCGACTACAAAAAGTCAAATTCTAGGAGTGTCTCCCACCTTCGAATGGCACAAGAGGCTATTAAGGCGCCTTATTTGGTTACAAATGCCAGTTTTGTGGGATGTGATTCTTCCAAATTTGTAACAGTAGATTCGGCAATTCAAAATGTAAGGCCCGGTGGCAAGCTTTTGGTTCATTCCGTACTTTCTCCCGAAGAGCTTTGGGAATCATTTGATACAACTACCCAGCACATTATTATCCACAAGAAAATCATTTGTTACGTGGCCGATCTAGGGAAGGCACCAAAGACATTTATGGTAAACGGTTATGAACTATCCAGTTTTCATGCCTGTTACTTCGCGCTAAGCGATTATCTGCCAGCGCATCTTTTTAGTGAACTACGAGGATTGATTCGGCAAATTGAAGAGCCGAAACTAGGGAATAAGATATCTCCGCTCGTAAAGGATAAAGACTTTGCTGCCAGCTTATTGGGGCAGCTTTTGGCTGGCAAAGGGAACCAGGTTCCAGTTAGCCAACTTCCCGTTGATGGCACCTATCCTACGGGTACGTCCCATTTTAATGCTAGGAGTGTAGATCAACAGATTCCGGTTTGGGATACAGATTTGTGTACCCAATGCGGAGCCTGTAGCATGGCCTGTCCTCAGGGAGCACTTAGAATAAAGGCCTATGAAAAAGATAAGTTGGCAGATGCCCCATCTGGGTTTAAGTCAACCGGTTTTTTGCTGGAAATGGAAGATTTCGACCTTTTGGATTATTCGGTACAAGTAAATCCTAACCAATGCAACCCTTGCAACCAGTGTGTGGAGGCCTGTCCGGCAAAAGCTTTGGTTATGCAATCTTCAAAGGTCGAAATTGAAACGGAGCAGCGGAATTGGACATTCTTTGACACCTTGCCAGAAATGGAAAGAAGTAAAATTGATGTAACCAACCTAGTGCAACAACAGTTGCAGGAGCCCTTGTTCAAATATGCCGCGGGAGTGGATGGATGTGGGGAAGCACCATATTTGAAATTGATGTCCCAGTTGTTTGGTGATCGTATGTTGGTTGCCAATGCCACAGGAGCGAGCTCCATTTTTGGAGGATCTCTACCCACAACACCATGGTCAAAAAACGGAGAGGGTAGAGGACCTGCATGGTCAAACTCCCTGTTTGAAGATAATGCCGAGTTTGGTTTAGGGTACAAATTGGCCCTTGACCAAAGGGAAAAAAGAGTCAAAAGACTTCTATCTCAAGTTGCTCATCTGATGGACCCAAAACTGGTGAAAGATATTCTTGAAGAACCTCAAAACTCGGATAAATCCATTTCAAGACAACGGGAGCACGTCTCCAACCTTAAAGCAGCTTTGCAACAAATAGATTACGCCGAAGCTAAGGAGTTATTGGAGGTAGCTGACGATTTAGTGAAACAAAGCGTTTGGATTGTTGGAGGTGATGGTTGGGCCTATGATATTGGATATAGTGGATTGGATCATGTACTGGCTTCGGGAAAAAATATAAATATTTTGGTATTGGATAATGAGGTGTATTCAAACACAGGCGGTCAGATGTCTAAGGCAACACCCTTTGGTGCTTCCGCTAAATTTGCTGCAAAGGGGAGTTTCAAGCAGAAAAAGGATTTGGGTATGCTGGCTATGGGATACGAGGATGTATATGTGGCCCAGGTGGCCATTGGGGCGGACCAACAGCAGACGCTTGACGCCTTTGTTGAGGCAGAAAAACATGATGGACCATCCTTGATCATAGCGTATTGCCATAGCCCCGCCCATGGAATCGATATGAAAAATCCGTCGCAATACCATAAGGCCGCCGTAGCTTCAGGACAATGGTTATTATACCGAAACCGACCAGCGAATACTTTCGGGGAAAGAACGCTGCAATTGGATTCACCTGAACCGCATATCCCGATTCAGGATTATTTTGCCATGGAAGAGCGATTTGGAGCTATTTTCAACGCCAATCCAGTGCAGCAAAACGATTGGATTCATGCAGCGCAAAGTTTTGTGGATAAACGTTATGGGAGGTATATGGCTTTACAGGGAAAAGGTGAAAAAACCAATTCACTGGTGTCAACCTAAAGTCTCATTACCTGGATTTTGATTCAATGAATTATTTCTGATTCATTACGGTGACCGACTGCCAATCTCCAGGTGCTCCGGAAATAGCATAGATGGCAGCTTTATTTTGAAAATATGCTACCACACTGTCTTTTGGGTTTAGCGATAGGATTTTCTCAAATTTTTCGGAGGCTTCCTCAAATTTTTGGTCAAAGAACAGTTGAATGCCCATTTCATAGTCCTTCAGGGATTCGAGTTTAAAAGAAATACTGTCCACTGGGTCGCCATCGATACACTCGTATATACCCATGGCCTTTTGCTTCCCTTTTACTTGAACTTTTCCAAGATATCTAAAGTTAAAGCCGCTGGAATCCTTCATCGATTTTAGACAGCCTTCGCTTATTATAATATTTGCACCATAGTATTTGGTAACTCCCTCCACTCTTGCACCACTGTTTACGGTATCCGCAATTACCGCGGGATCATTTCGTTTGGCATCCCCAATAATACCCATAACCAGTGGTCCGGTATGTAATCCCATGCCCACGGTTAGGGGTTTATAACCTTTTTCTTCAACTCTTCGTTTGTTGTAAAGGGCCAAGGTCCGTTGCATCTCAATGGCAGCATCCAAAGCATCCTCCGCGTTTTTGGGAAAGATGGCCATTATTCCATCCCCCAAGTATTGATTTACAAATCCCTTGTTATCTTTTATAATTGGCCCCATACGACCCACGTAGGCATTAACGAATTTAAAGTTTTGCTCCGGTGTCATGGTTTCCGCCAAACTGGTATAATCTCGTATGTCACTGAACAAAACCGTTACATTTTTTTGAATATGATCCCCCAGTTTAACTTCTGTAATGGATTCTTTCCCCACGGATTGAACAAACTCTGTAGGCACAAATTTGGAAGTGGCCTTATGAATCGTATTAAGGTTGATATGTGTTTTGATTCGACTTAACAGTTCATTTTTGGAAAAAGGCTTGGTGAGATAATCGTTGGCCCCTGCTTCAAAACCATTTACCAGTTCGGCAACGGTGTTTTTGGCCGTTAGTAAAATAATGGGGAGCTCGCTGGCCGAAGAGTCCTCCCTGATGATTTTACACACCTCATAGCCCGAAACCTCCGGCATCATGATATCCAAAAGAACCAAACTAAACTGATGTTCATCATTCAGCAATTTTAACGCGGCTTTACCCGTGCTGACCTCGGTTACCTTATACCCCGCAACGGTTAGATGGTTTTCCAGGACCCTTCTGTTCACGGGCTCGTCATCTACGATAAGCACCTGTGGCGCCTCGTCCGATAGTGGATGTAGAACTACCTTGGTCTTTTCCTCGTTGAAAGTGTTAAGGGGTAATACAAAATCAGTGGGAGAATGCTTTTCGGATTTTAGTTCTTTGCGAGTCTTTGAACTTAATGGAAGGGTAAAAGTAAAAATGGAGCCTTTGCCCAACTCTGAAGCCGCCTGTATCTCACCACCATGGAGCTCTACCAGCTGTTTGGTCACGGAAAGCCCCAGACCGGTTCCTCCATATTCCCGCTGGGTGGAACCATCACCCTGTTCAAAGGAATTGAAGATTCGTTCTAGATTATCCTCGGGAATACCAATTCCCGTGTCCGAAACTGTAACTGTAAGCATTTTTCCCTTGGTTTCGGCAAGGAGGGTAACGTATCCCTTTGGGGTAAACTTTATGGCATTTCCAATAAGATTGTGCATGATTTGCTGTAATCTATTCTCATCAGCTTCCACCAGCGGAATTTCTTTGGGAATAGAATTTATCAACTTGAGTTTTTTCCCCCGTAACAAGGGCTGGCTAAGGTGCACCACAATATTGGAAACCGCATGGATATCTACAGGTCTAAGCGTTAATTCTAAATCCTTGTTCTTCAATTTGGAAAAATCAAGAATATCATTGACCAAATGTGAGAGCCGTTTCCCACTGTTGGCTATCATCTCAAGATTATCCATGGCTTTTTTGGGAAGCTTGCCAGCTACCCCATCTGCCAAGGATTCGGTAAGGCCAATGATTCCTACCAAAGGAGTACGCAGTTCATGGGAGGTGTTGGCCAAAAATTCATCTTTGAGCCTATCTATTTTTTGAAGTTCGGAAACGCGCTGCTTCTCAATCTCGGTCCGTTTTCTTTCTTCAATGACAGCTCTTTTCTTTTCTTCCTCCGCTTGTTTTATCCGTTGTGCATTCTTAAAACGGTTAAAGGCAAAATACAGTAGCAGTAGTGCTGCAATGGAAATTCCAATAACGATATTCCGAAGCGTTTTTTGCTGCCGTAGCCTGAGTTCGCTGATTTCAGCATCTTTTTGTAAGGTGGCAATGGCGTCCTGTTTTTTTTGGGTATCGAACCGGACCTGTAGTTCTTCAATTTGTTTTGATTTAGCTTCATTGAAAAGACTGTCCTTGACATGAACAAATTTATTCATGAAACGGATGGCCTTTTCATAATCTCCCGTGGCTTGGTACAATTGGGAGAGCAGTCCATAGTTTTTTTGCCGTTCCGACTTCGCTCCAATTTCTTCCGATATCCGAATGGCGGTCAGTAGATTTTGTTCTGCACTTCCATAGGCCTTTTGTTTAAGCTGCACTGCCCCAATCTGCGAGTAGCTCATAGAGAGTTCCATTTGTTGGTTTAACTTTTTCCGAAGTGCGAGAGCCCTATTATGGTATTCAAGCGATTTGGTATAATTATTCTGTAGGGCATACACCTTGCCCAAGGCCTCATAATCATAAGCTTGACCCCATTCACTTTGGGTCTCTTGGTCCAATTTTAGGGCTTGATGAAAGTGCTCCAGTGCTTTGTCATAATCATGATTCTGCATATGGGTGTCCCCAATATTGAAAAGACAGTTAGCTATTTCTGTTTTGTCATCGAGACGTTCAAAAATTTCCAAAGCCTTCCTATAACTTTCCATGGCCTTGGACTTCTTGCCCGTGTTCTTTTGTATTTCCCCAATAGCGTTATACGTGGTGGCTTCGCCAAATGAATCCCCAACCTCTTCGTAGATGGCAAGAATGGAGTAATAGATTTCCAAACTTTGGTCTGACTTTCCTAAGTCGTCAAGAATAATGGCTTTCTGATATAGTCCATTGGCCATTGCAAATGCACGATTTTTACCCTGATGAAATTCCAGGTACTTTTCTATATATTCCAAGGCTTTGTAGTAATCCCCTTTTTGACGCTCCAGAACCGCATACTGGTAGTTGGCCAAAGAAACCGCCCATTCAAAACCCCCTCTTTCTCCAAGGCTGTGAAAACTGTCGATATGCTTCTTCGCCAGCTCGGCATTTCCCCGGTTGTTGAGATACTGCCAGGATATGTCCTTTAAGATAATAATACGTGCAGAATCCGATTCGGCCTTTGGATATTGCTGTCGTAAGCTATCAATGGAATGCTGTCCTTTCGCCATGAAAAGGAAAAGACAGAAAACCAATACGATATAGGGCTGTTTTTTGATGGGTTTGGTTTAAAGGTTGATTAGCAGTTACTTAAATGTAGCATTAAAAGTTCTAAGGACAAAATAGGAGGTAGATCTGTTGGCCATGAAACAAAACATGCCTGGGATAACCGTCAACTCATCATTAAAATTCTACAACTGGGTATTTCGGATTGGCGCCCTTGAGGTTGGGATTGCAATTTTGTGGCATCAAATAACGAATAGTCATGAAAAACCAACTGTTTCTCCTCCTTTTTCTTTTAGGCCTCAATTTAGGTATTGGGCAAAATACTGTTTCCGGTATAGTGACCGATGCAAAGAACGCACCCATTGTAGGTGCCAATGTATACATTGAGGGCACGTATGACGGTGCTTCAACGGCAGAAGATGGAACGTTCAGTTTTGAAACTTCGGAAGTTGGGACACAGACTTTGGTCGTCTCAATACTATCCTACGACCCACACTATGAAGTAGGGGACATCTCTTACTTCAACAACCTAAAGATTGCGCTTCAAGAATCAATCAATGCGCTTTCAGGGGTTACCCTGACCGCAGGAACCTTTGAAGCCGGTGACAATTCCAAGGTTTCTGTGCTAAAACCATTGGATATCGTGACCACAGCGGGAGCCGCGGGAGATTTTGTCGCGGCCCTACGGACCTTGCCCGGGACCACTACTGTTAATGAGGATGGAAGACTTTTTGTTCGTGGAGGAGAAGCAGGAGAAACCCAGGTCTTCATTGATGGACTTCGCGTATTCCAACCTTTTAATGCTACCGCCAATAACATCCCTACACGGGGCAGGTTCTCTCCTTTTCTTTTTAAGGGTATTACCTTTAGTACCGGGGGTTATTCTGCTGAGTACGGTCAGGCCCTGTCCAGTGTTTTGCTTTTAAACACGACCGATGTTCCTACTCAGGACAAGACCGATATCTCCGTGATGTCCGTTGGTGGAGGTTTGGGGCATACCAAAATTTGGGGCGACCAATCCTTGAGCATTAACACCTCGTATATCAATTTGGCCCCCTATGAATCCTTAATACCCTCAGACCAAGGTGTGCGGTGGAACAGTCCATACGAGTCAATCGCAGGAGAGGCTGTTTTTCGAAGCAAAGGGGAGAAAAGCATGTTAAAACTGTATACCGGGTTCAATCACGCCAATCTCAATATTGAACAAGAGGATATAAACTTTGAGGATTTTGTGCAGTTTGGGCTTAAAAACAACAACCTTTACTTTAATACTTCCTACAAGTATTTTTTTGAAAATGATTGGACGCTTACAACGGGTGGCGCAATTTCATCGGATACCAACTCCATAGGATTGCAGGATAACCTGGTTGACAATAAGGAGACAGCCTCCCATTTAAAGGTTAAGGTGAGAAAAAACTTTAGTAGCAGGTTCAATCTCAATTTGGGCTCGGAATTGTTCACCTTGGATTTTGAAGAAGACTTTACGGCACCTGGTGAGACCACCTTTAGAAATGAGTATAATGATCAACTATGGGCTGGATTTGCCGAGGCTGATATTTTTCTTAGCAACCAGTTTGCTATGAAGTTGGGGGCCAGGGCAGAGCATAGTTCCCTATTGGGGGATGTTAAAGTCGCACCGCGGGTTTCTTTAGCATATAAACCTGGGGATAAAGGACAATTTTCCTTGGCCTATGGAGATTTTTATCAAAACCCTTTGAGCGAGGTCGTCAAATTTGACCAGACCTTGGGTTCGGAGAAGACTTCCCATTACATTTTGAATTATCAACATCTTGGAGATGGCACTACCTTTAGGGCGGAGGCATATTATAAGGATTACGATAACTTGGTGACCTACGACACGGAATTGCCATTATTCAACTCTAACTATCTAAATACGGGAAGCGGTTACGCAGCCGGATTGGATGTGTTCTGGAGGGATAACAAAAGCATAAGGTCACTTGATTATTGGATTTCCTACTCCTACTTGGATACGGAACGTGAGTATCGCAATTTTATGGAACGGGCCACTCCCAATTTCGCACCAAAACATAATCTTTCGGTTGTTACGAAATACTTTATAAGCGACCTTCGGTCCCAAGTGGGACTATCCTATTCCTATGGTTCTGGAAGGCCATACGACAACCCCAATACGGCCGAGTTTATGGCAGAAAAAACAAGATCTTTCAATAACCTAAGCTTAAACTGGGCCTATTTGATCGACCAGCAGAAGATTTTGTATTTCTCGGTTAATAATGTACTCGGTTTCAGGAATATCAATAATTATCAATACGCCAATACTCCAGATGTCAATGGTATGTTCGACCGTCGTGCCATTACCCCAGCAGCAGACCAATTCTTTTTTGTTGGCTTTTTCTGGACCATTAGCTCCGATGGGAAGAGCAATCAGCTAGACAATCTTTAGTTGGACTTACTTCTGCATTTTAAAATAGTAATCCGCTGAGTGCTTGCCCGAACCATAGAACAGGAAAAAGATGCAAATCAACATGGTAAGGGTTGCCAGGATTAGATTGGAAGTGTTCATGACCCCCAGGAAATTGGTCAATACGGCGCCAAGGAGTATCGGAATCTGTGCCAAAACTGCCCAACGGGTCAATAAACCCACAACAATAAGAAAGCCTCCAACAAAATGTGCCGGTGCTATATAGTGCAAAAGAATCATTCCTCCGGGCATTTCCTGGAAGGGTCGCACCAACTCGGCCATTTGCGCATGATTGGTCATAAATTCAATGCCCTTCATAAAGAGGAATACGCCCAGGGCAATACGAATTAAATCCAAAGGATAATAGGTATGGGCATTGGCCCATTTGTTCAATCGTTTAATGGTTCCCATGACTAAAAAAATTAAGAGTGATTTTTATAAAATACTCATTTTTAGCGACATATGAAAATGAATATGAAGAGTGCCGTTTCATGGACTCAGGGACGGAATATGTTATCTTTAATCAATATGTTGCACCCAAAATACATAAGATACGCGAAGCAAGCCTTACTTTTTGGTATTGTTTGGATGCTATTTGGTTTTCTGTACAGTATATTGGAAAAAGGGATTTTAGGTCGTTTGGATTACTACCCATCTACCAACAATAGATACGATTTTAGGAGTGCTTTGTTCTACGCTAGTGGTGGAGGTTTTTTAATGGGCCTGATTCATGGCTGGGTAGAGGTCTCATGGTTGAGCAAAAAACTTCAAAGAAATGCGCTTTGGGTCAAGGTACTGTTGAAAACTACATTTTACCTACTCTTTAGCATACTTTTTCTTGTGGCACTCTCCACTTCCGTTAATGCATATCGATTTGGGACAGAACCCTTTAGCGAAGAAGTAGTGCAAAGCCTACGGCAGTTTGTTTGGACGTTCTCCTTTTGGAGTGTAGTTATTTATGTGGCATTTGGGTTAACTATCGCTATGCTTTTTTCAGAATTATCAACGTACTTGGGCAACGATGTATTTTTGAATTTTTTGTTTGGCAAGTATCATGTTCCAAGACAAGAAACCAGGATTTTCATGTTCTTGGATATGAAATCGTCCACTACCACGGCAGAGCGTATTGGACATGCGCGTTACTTTGAACTTTTGAGGGCATGTTACGCGGATATGGCCAATCCTATTTTGGAAACTGAAGGTGAAATCTATCAATATGTGGGCGATGAAATTGTGATCTCCTGGACACAGCGAGCAGGACTTAAACAGCACAACTGCCTCGAATGTTTCAATCGTATTCAAAAGTCATTGGATGAGCACAGTGCATATTACCAAAGAAGATTTGACCTGTTACCTGTTTTTAAAGCTGGAATGCATATTGGCAAGGTGACATCAGGAGAGATAGGTTCTATAAAGAAGGAAATCATATACACCGGAGATGTTCTAAATACTGCGGCGAGAATTCAGTCCGAATGTAATACCTATCAAGAAACAATTCTTATTTCCGAATCCTTAGTGAAACTAATGAAAGAGAGCGAATATTATAGGTTTAGAAAAGTGGCTCAGCTACAACTTAGGGGCAAAAAGCAAGCCATGACTTTGTATGCACTTCAATAATATTATGAATTGGATTCGAGATGTAGTTCCATTTGGATATCACTTCGTTCGTAGGGTGAGGTAACTCCAACCATTTCCACAAATCCCAGCTTCTTGTAAAGACGAAGTGCGGGTTGTAAAACCCGATTACTTTCAAGATAGATCTTTTTGGCCCCCAAAAATTTGGCTTTGTCAATAATATGCTGCCCAAGTAGCTTTCCAATACCATTGCCCTGGGCCTTGGGAGAAACGCCCATTTTGGCCAACTCAAATTGAAACCCCTCCCTGGTACTTGGAATAAGAGCACAGACCCCAACCGCCTTTCCATCCAAGAGCGCTACGGCGATATAACCACCCTTATCCAAAATATAAGCTTTGGGGTGATGGAGGGAAACTCGGTCCATTTCCTCCATTTTAAAATACTTCTTAATCCACTCCTCGTTGAGTTGCCGAAAAGCTTCTGCGTAAATTGGAGTGTACGGTACTATGGTTACTGGTTTGCTCATAATTGAGACATAAAATTAAGACGAACAATTAAATAATACCATAATTCAACCCCAAAACGACAAGAAGGACTTCAACTTTTTTTTGAATATTGATAACAATAAATACCTCATTTCTAGGTTGTAAGAAGTGAGTTACCGCTTAAACAATGCAGTTAATCGATAAAATTGGTTTTTTACCGATTAAATGCTTAATATTACAATTAAGTTAATAGTAAAACTCTTACAAGAACCCAAATCTTGCAATGAGACCAAACAAAAAATACCAACCTGTTCCTAGCAGGCTCTTTAACCTACAAACACCATTCGGCTATGGAAGTAAGACTACCCCTATTCTCCCAAGGCACATATTCATTTTCTTTTAGATGGTTTTTATTTTTAGCACTTCCCTGTCTTTTTGTTAACGACCTAAGTGCTCAAGATGGTAACCCCTACGTGAGTTATGATGTACCATTTCAAAACTTGTTGAAGTTCAATCGATTTTTGATCAATCCTACTTTTTCCGCGGTTCGGGAAGATAAATCATATGTGAACCTCTTTCACCGAAGCCAAGGGGCGGATTTCAGTGACAACAACCAAAACTATTTTTTAAGTTATAGTGGTCGACTCAATGAACGAGTCGGCTTGGGGGTAAGCCTATACAATCAACAAGAAGGGGTCATTTCCAATCTGGGAATTATGGCAAACTATTCCCATGGCATCCAGCTAGGACAAAAGAGCAATCTTAGTTTTGGGGTTAATATACCCTACTATGTGAGCAGTTTTGATCCTGATAGGGCAGTTACATTGGATGACGACCCGTTATTGAATGATGCGACCCAGAATTCCATTGTTTCTTTTCAACCTGGACTCAACCTTTCTTTGGGTAAGTTCGATTTTGGTGTCTTCGCGCAGAACTTGGTGGATTATAACATCAGAACGGGCAAATCATTGAGCGAGTTTAATGAAAAGACCTTCTCCGGACATATCCAATTTGCCCACGAGTTTAAAAACGGAGCCGGTATTTTTGAAGACGGACGATTACTGCCCTTGGCCAGAGCTCGTTTTGAAGGTGCACAAGACCCTATTTTTGGAGGAGGACTGATTCTTGACCTTCCCAAGTTGGGGTGGCTACAGGGTGGCTATGATCAATTCTATGGAGCCTCGGCAGGTACCGGTTTTAACTTGAACCGTAGACTTTCCTTTGGCTACAACTTTGAAAAAAATGTCAATAGAAATCTATCCCACTTGGGCGTAACGCATGAGATATCGATTGCTTTCTCTTTTGTGCCCACCATGACCAAAAACATTTTGGCCTCCAATGATGATCAAGAGCAAAAACCCATTAAGGGTACTTTTGTAGGTGATATCAAAGAAAGCAAAAAGGCCAAGAAGAATAAGCTGAACGCCCAAACCACCTTACGACCAACAAACAAGGAAGATCTTGCCTTCTGGGAAGAACAGGTAAGGGAGCTAAAGGCGCAGCAGGAGGATAACTATGCCATCATCAACGAATTAATCTTTAAGATGGATTCTTTGGAACAGCACAGAGAGCGAGATTTGGAAAAACGTTTTGAAATGGTGATGCGTCTGGTGCAACGTAAGACCAACAATGAAAGACCGGATATTGAACAACAGGCCCAAAAACTATATTTGGCCAAGTCGGCCGATCTGGACTCTTTGAGCTTGACCTTAACAAATACTGCCGTGGCGGATAATCAAACGGAAAAAAAGGAAGTTGAAAAACCCAAAGGCTCCTTTACTGGCGGTGCATTTAGACCTATCGAAAAGTTTATCAATTTAGATGGAGTGGGCAAGGGCCACTATATTGTGGCCAATGTGTTCAAAAACGAGCGGTACCTAAAAAGTTTTATGGATGACCTCAAAAAGAAGGGGCTAAATGCCAAATACTTTAGAAATCCAGATAATGGACTGAACTACGTATATCTGGCCAAATACGATCAAAATGAGCAGGCCTATGCCGCCTATCAATCCAAAATGAAAGGTGCTTACACAGACGAAATCTGGATAATGCACGTAGATAACCCTAGGTACTCCAATTGGGCGGATACCAAGTTTTTGGATAACGAATAGTTGGGATTTTTACGAATTTAGGTTTCGCATTTCTTCAGCTATCGATTTACTTCCGGAATCATCACGTTCCATAAGTTCCGTTGTGATTTTTGGATGGTCATGTGCCCTTCCCTGGGAAAGCTTATAGGCGGCCTGGACTTCCGTGATTTCAATTTGGAAACCTACCACTCCTTTGACCTGTCGTAAGGTTTTGGGTGATAAATCATTTAACGACAAAGGCTTTTTGGAGCCTTTTTCATATTTATCGACCAATTTATAAAGGGAGGCCATGGTAGCTTCCTCATCCAATATTTTAATTTGACCATAAACATGGACCGCAATATAATTCCAAGTCGGTACCTCCTCTTCTTGGTACCATGAAGAGGATACATACGCGTGGGGCCCATTAAATATACAGAGTACTTGAGGTTCCGTCCTAAAGACCTTCCATTGTGGGTTGGCCTTGGAAATATGACTTACCAGAATATCCTTGCCGTCCGAAGATTTGTCCAACTCCAGCGGTATATGGGTAGCCCATGGTTTTCCATCCACTTGGTTCACCAATATGCCAAAACTGTTGTGTTCCAAGAAGGATTTGATTTCCTCCAGATTTTCGTTTTTATAGTAGTGCGGTATGTACATATACTAACATTTAATGCGTGTTTTCACATAGCATTTTGCCCTTGTGAAAGTACATAATAATCTTTGGATTTTTTGGAGCCAAACAGCAGGAAGTACACAAAAAAAGAGGAGCAAAAAGCCCCTCTTTGTTCTATGTTGGGAAACAGTCTAACTATTCCTCTGCGTTTTCCTCATCGGCCATTTTGGCCTCGGCAGCAATTTGCTGCAGCGTAAGCACAATTTCTGTAGGATCCCAATAACCATACTCCCTTACTATTTTGCCCGCTGCAAATCGATAGGTTAGGTGAATAGGAATTTTGAACTCTTTTCCATTGGCTGCCAGGGTACCTTGCCATTCCAGCCAACAGTTTACCCAGGTCTCACCATCGTCGGTAAGTACCATTTCATATTCTTGGTCTTCCGCCACAAAGGCTCTATTGGAGTAGTTGACATCCGATTGCTTATGGTAATCCATGGTTTCGGCTGCGGTCATTATTTTGGAGGAATTATATTGGGTTTGTGAACTATCGGCATACATGCTAGTATCATAGTTCTTTCCATCGTAGTTGGCGATGAGCGTTTTCACCATATCTATTTCAGGAGAATTTTGGGTGTAGCGCACTGGTCCTTGGTTACAAGCTATTAGCAACGCCAAGGCAATACAGGAAAAAAATAACTTTTTCATTTGTTCTAATTTTAAGTGGATAAAAGCCCGGATGACCATGCCCCCGAGCAAATTGGTTTAGTTGTTGGGTGAATAGGCTAGGTCGGCGCGCATTCTCCCTGAGAACTCCTCCATCTTAGTAATGTGTTGCATCACGCCGCCGAAAACTTCCATCGCTTCTGGTCCCAGCAACTTGTCATTTTCTGCACTTTGTGTTTCATAGGCTGTGCCATCTTTGGCGGCTACGGCAACCATGTAAAAACTTCCCATATTGCCAAAACCACTTCGGTATATTCTATAGTACGATGTGGAGCCTTTGGCCTCATACATTTCCTTCACCTTCATTATAGCTTCTTTGAGGGGAGCCATTCCAGCGGGGGTGGTGTGCAGATAGTAGAAGCGTCTGTAGTCCATTCCCTCTGGGGTCTGGGTTATGCCGTTTGGCATATAAGACAGGCTTTTGTCCATTACAATAACATAATCCCCATGGGAGTCATAGCATTTGTCCATGTCATCGAACAATTTGTCAAATGCATCTGCACCCATTTTTTCCCGTAAGACTCCAAACCCTTTGGAAGCTTTTGAAATGTCTGAAAGCGAATCAATGGGTGAAACAAAAAGATACCTAAAGTCATCAGTTTGTGAAGTAATCCAGCTTAAGGTCTGAATATCGTAGGTCTTGCAAGCTTCGTTAAGCTCCTTGCTTACTTTTTCGTAGTCCGCGATCATTGATGGCTTTACCCGATCTTCATGGACCCAAAAAGCCTGCGTGGTTTTTTCCTGGCAAAATGCCGAGAAAGAAATTGTGAATGTAGCAAGCGCCACAAACACCTTGGTCGGTACTGTTTTCATAAGGTTGAAATTTAAAGTGTTACTATTGAGTTGAATTAGAAATCCACAGTTAATGGATGGCAACTTGCTT